>CAZZDZ010000168.1:4195-12264 GCA_964652675.1 uncultured Pirellulaceae bacterium | reverse complement strand
GCATCGACACGAACTCGTTCGCAGGCATCGGCTTTGGTGTAACAGCAACCGTCAACGCTGACGGAACGGGAACGGCAACCTACGGCGCAGTCAACGAGACCTTCGTTGGGATCGAAAACCTAACCGGATCTGACAATGATGATGTGTTGACTGCGACCGGAGCAGCCGCAAATGTTTTGCTCGGCGGTGCCGGTAACGACATTCTGGCTGGTGGCGGTGGCACTGACATCATTGATGGTGGCGAAGGCATCGACACGAACTCGTTCGCAGGCATCGGCCTGGGAGTGACCGCAACGATCAATGATGATGGAACGGGTACCGCGTTCTATGGAGCGGTTAACGAAACGTTTGCCGGGATTGAAAACCTGACGGGATCCGACAACGACGATAACCTGACCGGTAACGCGTTAGCTAACGTCATCGATGGAGGCCTGGGAAATGACATCGTTAACGGTGCGGGTGGCAATGACATCTTGATCGGTGGTGCCGGCAACGACATCTTGTCCGGCGATGCTGGCAACGACATTCTCGCAGGTGGCGGCGGAACCGATGTAATCAGCGGCGGTGACGGCATCGACACCAATTCCTTCCAAGGAATCGGTCTGGGCGTCACGGCTCAGTTGAACGGAGGCGGTGAGGGTGTCGCGGAGTATGGAAACGTCTTCGAGGAGTTCACCGGCATCGAAAACCTAATCGGAAGCGATAATGACGATACGCTTCTCGGCGATGAAAACGTGAACGTGCTCTCTGGAGGGCTCGGCAACGATGTCATTCAAGGTTTGGGAGGCGATGACCAGATCGCTGGAAGCGAAGGCGATGATCAAATCGACGGCGGCGACGGCGACGATCTAATCGTCGGTGGCGGCGGAAGCGACGTGTTGCTTGGAGGAACTGGTAGCGACGAAGTCTTTGGCAACGACGGCGACGATCAAATCGTTGGCGGAGGAGGACTCGATCTCCTTGATGGTGGTAACGGAGACGACACCGTCAACGCTTTGCCAGCTCTGGACACGGTCGACCTGTTCCAGAACGACGCGTTGGCTTCAGGGTTCACGGTTGAGCCGAGTAGTCAGCCAACTGGAATCGCGATCTTCGTCACCGAGAACACGACACTAAGTCTGACTATTGACGGCGTGATTGATGGCGGTGATTCTGGATTTCGAATCGTTGACAGCACGTTCAATCAGGTTTCGCTGTTGATTGGAAATGCACAGGTTACAACGCTGGCAGGCGGCGATTCTTTCGTGCTATTGTTCGATCCTTCGCCGTTCGCACGCGAGTTTACGCTCAATTCGTCCGTTGGCGCTGACGCGATCGAACTGGGAGTTGGCAATTTGCAGAACACCCTCTCCAACACGGACGTGGACGCAAGTGGCGAAACCTCTGCCTTGGACGCTTTACAAGTGATCAATGCACTCAGTGAATCGCAACTGGGCGAAGCCGATCAGATTGTTGCTGAGCAGGTTGGCACGCCGAGGCTTGTGGATGTCAACGGTGACGGAAGCATCACTGCCTTGGATGCTCTTCTGGTCATCAATGCAATCAGCGATGAAGCCATCGGGCTTTCTGAAGATGTGATTGCCGAAGGTGAATTTGTCCAAAGCGGATTGCCTGAAATCGAGTTGGCTCAAAGTGAACAGGTGTCAGACATTCTGGCGAGCGGAAACTTGACCGGAGGCATTCTGGCGAGCGATTTTTTGCTTTCGGAAGTGGAAACGTTTGAGCCAAGTGAATTGGTTGTTGACGCTTCAGGTGCTGATGCTCCGGGTGTTAATGCCCCGGGTGCTGGGAGTTCCGAGCTTCCATCGGTCTCGCTAGAGAGCGAAGAAGAAGGTGACGACGATTCCGCTGCGGACGCTCAAGAGCTAGGCGGCGAAGTCGAGAGTGCCATTGATGCAGTGTTTGCGGAAATAGGATCGTCTCTGTAAAGCACGTTTGCAAAGGTGTTTGGGTTCTTGCCGTACGACCGCGGCAAGAACCCGGCCCCGTTGGAGTCCAGGCTTTAGCCGTTGGAGTATTCGCTTACGATAGAAAAGGGCGGCTAAAGCCTGTACTCCAGCGCTGCTGCAGTCTCTTAAATCACTTCATGCTTTGACGCATCTGTTGCAATTCTGATTTTACATTGGAAAAACGTGGATCCCACTTCGTGTCCTCGATTTGCTGAAGCGTTGACTTTGCATCGTCAATTCTTTTCGCGGCGATTTGTGCTTTCGCTAAACCAATCAATCCGGTTGGTTCTAACTCGCGCAGTTTGGCAACTTGTTTCCAGTGGCCAATCGCCTGATCCAAGTTTCCTTTTTGCTCCCGTAAAACTGCGACCGCTTGATGATGCTCGGCCTCGTTGGGGGCTGCTTCGATGATCGTTGTGATTGCTCGCTCCCAGAGCTGGGAGTCGGCGGGCACTCGATTGACCAGCTGTCGATAGTTGTCCAGGTTGTGCTTTTCGATGTCAATCAACTTGAGCATCTGATCAATAGCCGACTCGGTGTCTTGGCGGGCCTGATACAACTCGATCAGCTCCTTGTGCGTTTCGACATCACTTGGTTGTAATTGTAGCGCGGCGCGTAGCTGCTTTTCAGCTTCTGGAAGACGACGTTTCCTCAAGAGTACTTTGCCAAGCTGCTTTCGAATCATTGGGCTGTCCATTCCCGTCTTTTCGGCTTGGCGATCGACCGATTTGATATAGGCCTTTAGGTCTTTGCATTGACGAAGGATATGCTCGAGTGAATAACCAAGAGAGCCTAACTGGCTCCTGTTTTTTCGCCAAACGATCATGGCAGCAGAAATCGCGTCCACCGCCTTGGCGGTATTTTCCAGACCAACATACGCGTCGGCTAGCTTCTGATAGTAGCCGGATAGAGAATATTGATCGGTATTGGGGTGACTAGGATTCCGTCGAAGCGAGGACATCGCTTCTTTGTAGTAGTCGACAGCAGGCTGAAATCGCTTTGCGTCCAAACACGCTTGACCGATATCCCCCATCTTGTAATGGTCCCAACTCAAACCTTGACGAAAATGATCGTCGGTCGTTTTCAGCGTCGCATCCCACTGCTTGCTTTGCTTGGTCGCCGCATAGGCACTTAACAGTTGGATGCGATAGTACAAAGTGTCAGGCGAATGGGCGATGATTTCTTTCAATATCGGAACAGCTTCTTTCGCTCGCTCTTGATTGGTCAAGTACAAGGCAAGCATGCTTTTGCCATTAACCGTTAGCTTCTGACGCTCATGCGCCTCCAGCATGATTTCGATGCCGCGTTCGTAAAGGTTTAGATGCTCGTAAAAGTACCTGCCGATGTAGTCGGTATGTCGGCCTGATTCTTTTCGCTCGCGAAATACTTCCGAAGCCTTTGCTGCAAAGGCGTCCGCTTTTTCTTCCCAGAAGTAGCCCGATGTGCGTGAGTAACAAGCACGTGATCGATTCTGTCGCAGGTTCAAGTCAAGTTCAAGTTCCGCGAGTAGAACGTTCAATATTCGCTGTTCAAGTCGCCCAAGGTTTCCCTTGTGCCTGTCTAACCGCTGAGCAAATTTGTCCCAAATTCTGTTCCAGCTGTAGTGCCATCGATTCGGATTGGTTTCAAGCATGATGACCGTAAACTCCAACGCCTTCAAACCGCCAAGCTGCTCATCGACTTGAGTTGCAACCGTTCTGATAAAGGGATGACGATCATTTGTTTGCTTGGCGGCAATCGACGGGAGTTTTTTAGAAACAAAAGTCCAGAAATGGTCATCGACGTTTTCGAATCCCTTTTTGCGTGCGTCCCAAAATAGCTGCAAAATGGAGCTAAGGACCGAGCCGCGTTCATTTCCATCTACTGCATTGACTGCTTGCTTGGTCAGCCGTTGGCGAACCGCCTGATACAGTTCTTCGCCTGAGCCCAAGGAGACTTGACCACGGTTGCGCACCGCATTGACCAGCGTATTATTCAACTTTGTGATGAATGCAATCCGCTGCCCTGAATTGATTGCCGTTTTGACCTGCTGTCGCGAAAACTCTTCGGCTGCAGCGAATCGCCCTTGGTCGGTAAGCATCTGAATGTAGTCAAACAGCGGTTGATTAGAACTGACGGGGAAACCATTTGGATGCTGTTGTTTGTAATCTGCAATCGCGACTTGCATTTCAGCAATTCCCCCATCGCGATTCCCGTCTGACCAAGCGATTGAATGCGCAAGTTTCCAACTGACATAAAATCGATCCTCTGTGCCCGGCTGCGTCAGTGCTTTCAGTTCTCGATATTGCCTCAATCGCTCGTTGCGTAGCTCCGGTTGGGACAGCTTGTTAAGTGACCCCAAAAGCGTTGCCATTTGCTTGATTTCGCCCGGCTTCCAGTCTCCACGGTCAAACGCACGCGTCATCGCCTCCTTTGCTTGGACGATATGCGGGCCGGGTTCGTTGAAGACATCTGCGGCGTGGCGATGAACCAAGACCTCCAACAAATCCAGCGCTCGTGCATCCAGCGTTGATAACTCGCCTGCACGCAATTCTTCGATGTGTTCGCTGATTTTGTCCAACGCGGCTTCTTTCAGGATGTCCCTCATCGCATCGGTGGAAATGGATTGCAAAATCGCATAAACCGATTGCGGTGATCGCCCCATGACTGATTCGGGCAGCATTTCTAGTAGCCGAAAATCCCTTGTATGCCGGTACCAACCCATCAATTGATTCACGTGCTGCTGCGGCTGGGTTGCCTTTCTCATCAGGGCAGAAATGGCATCCAACACTTTGTCGTCCAATTCCGTTGGGCCCGGATTGGCGGCATTTGTTAATCGGCTGAGCTTTTGATTTAGCCAGTTCGCAATCTCGTGGTCAGGCGTGGTGGCATACGTCGCGTATTTTGCTTCGTGGTAGTTGGATTCTTGATCCGAGACCAAATACCATTTGGCAAGCGACGACGATTCTTGTGACGATAGTCGAACAAGTTGCTTGGCGGACTCCATCAAACGAATCGCGTCAGCGACTTCGCCAAGTTCCGCTTGAAGCAGTGCCAGCTTGCTTTGCCATAAGACCGGGAACGAATCCGAAGCAATCCACCGGCGAAGCTTCTCGGTCAGTTGTTCGGTGCGATCCAGAGAAACCAATAATTCAAACTGGCGATAGCGCCACGGCGTCGGGTCATCGACATTCAGTTTTGCTCCCGCATCCAAGTAGGTTAATAGTTTTTCAAGCAAACGTTTGGTGGATGAACGACGCACGGCCAAGTAGGTCAGTACATCCAGCGCACGTTCTTTGCGAAGTTCTTTGCTGATCAGTTTTCCACGGGCAGCCGTATCTAACGTTTCCATTTCCTGTGTGGAAACCACACGTGTCGGAGCATCGCCGACGATTCGCCAACACTCCTTTGCGGCAGCATCCAAGTCTTTGCCCGCGGTGACCTGCTGGTGAATCTGTTCCAGCAAGAACCATCCAGATAGTTCGTCATCACCCGTGGCATGTTCGCCAAGTGTGGCGGCAAGCCCAAGGCGTGCTTCTTTTCGCCGCTCTACTTTCTGGCGGGCGAGTTGCTGACGCGTCAGTTCTTCGGGATGCTCGGTAGCGTCAGCGTTTTTGCTCGCCGTCGATACGCGTTTTGCGTACATCGTGTCGACCAGTTGAAACAAAGCGTTGACAGAAAAGGGAATCGGGTCGGCAAATTCTTGTCCTTCGTCAAGCTGTTTGAGCAATTCAAAGGCTTCGGTCTCACCCTCTTGCGTCCATGTACTCTGTTGAGAAAGTTTGGTGTAGAGCGTGTTTCGATGAACGGCCGCAGTCGCCAAGTCGCCATCTTCCAACGCACGCTGGACCCGTCGTCTGAGAAACGGAAGATGTTCGGGTTTCAGGAAAGGGCTGCTAAGTAGTTGGGCTAATGCGTTCCCCAGCAGTCTGCGTTCGTTCGAATCGTTGGCCATGTCCCAACGTTGACGAATCGTCTTGGCAACGCTTTTTGATTGCTTTTCAGTAAGAAGTTTTTTATTCGCAACCCAACCCAGAAAGGTACCCAGCAGTTTGGGCGACATTGTAGGAGCGTTCTTGCGAATACGTTTGGCGATGTCCGCATACAGTTCGTCTCCCTCGGTAGAGTCTCTGAATCGGTAGTTGTTGATCACTTGTGACGCAACGTTTGGATGCTGCTCGTTTTCCAGAAAGAAATTCGCGACTTCGGCAAGTGGCTTGTGCCATTTTGGATGCATCGAATTGAGGTGATACTGCGGTCGTTGGCCAAGGGCATAGTCGATTGCTGCGGAAAGTTTCGCCTTGGTTGCCAAGTCCAGCTCTCCATCAACTTGGGCATCTTTCATCCACTGCATCGCGATTTTATCTGATCCTTCCTCGCGGCCGTCGAAAGACAATGCGTTTAAATACGCGCTCATGGCCGAGCGGCTTTCAGGATTGTCTTCCGTCCGTTTTTGACAAAATTCAACGAGTTGTTTTGAACGACCTGAACCACGGAGGAACTGATCGATTCGACCGTAGTGACTTTCAACGGTGGCCCGAGTGCGGTCTCCTGGGAAATCATCAATCTGCTTTTGAAGCCACTGGATGGCTGCATCCAGATCACCAGACTCTTTTAAGTCTTGGGCATACCGTGTTTGCATTCTGGAATCCCACGGTTCGGCGACGGCGATCTCCTTTTGTAATTCGATCGTACGTGGGTCCCCTAGACTTCTCAGTTGCTGAACTTGTAATCGTTGCCAGTCAATCAAAGCGTCTTGGCGATCGTAGATGGGCTTGATCTTGTCTAGCAAACGCAAGATTTCGTTGTGATCCAATACACCAGCAGCCTGTCGATACAAGTGGTTCGCCAGAAACTTTCCGTGCTGCTTTTGCGGCAACAACGTTTTGACGATATTGTCGATCAAATCAGCGGCTTGTTCATGCTGAACAGACAACTTCAGAAACGCCAAACGAATCCATTTCGTCGCGGATTTACCTTTCGCCAACTTTTCGATGGCGTCAACATGAGTCGCGGCCCGCTTCCAATCTTGAACGGCACAATCGTCAAGCAACAATGCGTGGTGATGCGCCAACGTCGCCTTCTCTTGAACGATTGCGATGTGCGAGTCACGGATTGACGGCATCGGCTGGGAAAGTATCAAGCATTCGCTTTCCTTGGGTAGGAATTTGCGAAATGATTTCGCAAACTCGTCGGCGCTAAGTGCACGTACTTTTTGAGTAACAAGACTGGTTGTTTTGCCGTCGCGATTTTTGTGTTCAATCTTGGTTGGCCACCAAACTCCGGCAACCTTCTTGTATTGGCTGTACAAGGTAACGCTTTTGGGCAGGTCCCCTTTCTTTTTCCACTGGTTAAAGTTTGCAACCGCTGTCACGACTTTGCGTTTTCGGTCGATCGTAACTTGTATGAAAGATCCCGGGCTATGCTGATAAGCCAACCGCACGATGACAATCTTGTCTGTCTCCTCGACGATGGATACTTCACGATTGCCGTATTGGGCAAGCTGTCGTTGGGTTGCGAAAGGCCTCTCCAAATCGGTCACCGAAGCCGATTTTTCTAGTGTGCAAGCTCGCCGCTGGATCGTTTTAAATGCTTTGTGGTGACCAGATCGATTCGTTTTGTCAAACCAGTGCTTTTCCAGTTCGCTTTCGTGAACCCATTGTTCCTTGGAGATGAGGTTCTTGGTGTCCCGTTCGCTGATTTTGTCCCAAACGATGTCGAAGGTTTCTGTGTGGCGAGTTCCTTCTATGGCGCCATTTTCAAAAAGCGGCTCGGTCTGAAGTGATTGAAGCAATTCAATCGCTTTCGCGTCACCTTTCAATTTGCTATGTGGGGTCTGTAAGTTTCCAGCATGCAATGAAGCAAATAGTGGGTCGAGTCTGAGACGCACTTCCACGCTCGCTTGCGCGGACCCAGCGCCACTCCAGAAACCGCTCCACGCGCCACCACTTACTGGGGAGGAATCGGCAGAGAGTGGGCGATTTGGTCTTCGACTGAAGATCGCCCTATCGCCAGCTTGAAAAGACACGTTTGATCTTTGAGGAAGAAATTTGGACTTCGCCAACTCCGATTCGGATTCGAACTCCATCAGCGTTTCGTTGGCGTCTTCGATTGAATCCAACTCTTCTGTCCACTCTTCTG
>CAZZDZ010000168.1:0-4095 GCA_964652675.1 uncultured Pirellulaceae bacterium | reverse complement strand
ACTCTTCTGTCCACTCTTCTGGGGCGTCCAGGCCGTCTTGCTCAAACATGATGCGTGTGGAACCGCTAATTACCAACGACAAGTTGTTGGGATAAGGAACCACACTATCTTCGTTGACTGGGGAACGGATTCCACCATTGAGAACGTATCCTCCACTTCCTACTCCACCGCCGTAGCCGCCAGTTACTACTGCACCGTAGCCTTGTGGCGTTTCAGAGAACAGGTTTGAATCACGTCCCAGCTGTGACAAGCTCGAGAGAATACTTCGTCGTAAAGCGATTCGCCAATCGCCGGCGTCCTTCATCTGTTTTTGCAGTAATTCATAATTTGATTTTTCGCGACCATCGGCAAAAAACTGTTCGCCGTCTCGTATTTCCATTCGCCGCTTGACGCCAAAACGTTCTCGATCGGCATCCGATTCCAAAACCAACAACGATGTGTACGGCGTCATGATGTGAAATTCTTCTGACAATGCGATCACCTGATCACGCACCAGCGGCCCGCTTCCCTGTGAAAGCAAGTGATCCAGATGCCCGCGTGCCCACAATCGCGGAATGAACGAGTTTCCGCTTTCCGCGTCGCTCAAGGAAACCGAAGTCGAATACTTCACCGGTTTACCAGCCAAATTACCCGTGACAACCAATTCCCCGCTTTGGTCGTTGCCATTGGGCAAATATCGTCCCACCAGTATTTGCTGTTTTCCTGCGGACAGGTTTGGTAATCGCTCGGGATAAACAGCCGCAACGTCAACGCCCTGAAAGTTCAGCTTCAAATTCGTAAGTCGTGGGTTGGAAATCTCCGTCAGAAGCTCCAATGCCACTTTCTGTGATGACTGTTCACCAGAAATTCCACGGACTGAACCGGCGCCGATTCTTCCCAAGTTGTTTAAGACAACCGACTCAAAACTATTGCCAACCGAGACGCAGTGAAAATCACCTTTCGCCTTCTTCGTCGCCCGTTGCAATCGATTGACGAAAGCTTGCGGATCCGCATCGATCCCTGAAACGATACCGTCCCCAACATAAACAACCTGAGTCGATTTCTTGGTGCGTTTCAATACTGACGCAAGCATCGCGTCCAGATCCGTCCAACCCAAGGAGGTGCGTTTTTCGATCCAATCAATCGCACGATCAACATTGCCTTCCGAAACCGGTACCAGTTCATTGTTTTGCCACTGGCAATCGACATCGCAAAACGCAATGTCAAATCGATCGTCTTCACCAAGACCGTTTAGCAACGAAGTGACAAACTTATGTTGGTCAGATCGCTTCACCGAATCCATCGACGCGGATGTGTCACAGACGATCAAGACATCCAGTGGTTCGCCATCGGCAATCGTCTGCCGTTTCCATTGTGTTTGTTCGGGCAACGCAAGCTGCGCCAGAAAGTAACCATCATCGCCGCGTCGGTGGGGCACGACAACAAGATTCTTTTCCGTCCGGTTCAGTTCACACACCACTTCAAAGTCACGCTGCGGTGTGTACTCTTGCGCTTCAAACTCTAACTTGGCCGAATGATCCGTTTGAATTGTTCGGACCGCATGCGTTGACGAGCCGATCGATTGAATCGGCAGCGAACTATGAACTTGCACATCAAGCTCCAACTCGCGCAGCGGTGTCGTTTGAAGCAGCTCACTTTGCAAACCGTACGCGTATCGAAACTTGTTTCCTGTCAGAGGCAACACTTGGGTGTAAACGATCTTGATTCGCTTCTCGCTCCACGGCTGGATCGGAAACACACGGGCTTTGAAGATGTTACCGCCAGTCCATTCCAATAAACCGGGGTCACGCTTTTCGCGCAAAATCGTTTCAAAGATCTCACGGGCTCGCTGCTTTTCCACCACATCGGCTTCGACCAATTCGTCACCAATCCACATTCCAAACCCGCTGATCGAAGCATCTTGTGGAAGCGGAAAGTGAAATTTGCCTTCTAATTGGACGCCCGTATGATTCACAAATGATTCTTCGATCGTCGTTCGGGCGATTTGATCACGTATCTCCACACGCACTTTGTGATAGCCAACTGTCAGTGGCGTTTCGCGACCATCGATATTGGCAATCAATGAACCTGTCGCGTCAACATTCGTCTTGCCTTGGTAGCCGGCCAACCAAAGAGGTTTCTTGCCGACCGAATCCAGTTCGCGTTGAGCATTGACGCGAAAGTGTTTTGCTTTTCCTTTGCCAACCGATACGGACGTTTCGCCTGGACCGGTGATCTTCAATTCTTCTTTGGCGGATTTTGATCCGACGACATTGACTTCGCCGCGATGCAAACGAATTTCGTTACCCGAAATCGTCTCCACCAAACTTGCTGGTCCCACGATCACTTTGTAGGCCGAAGCGGTGACCAGCGTTGTCGCATTGGCGCCGCGAGCATCCGTCCGTACCCAGTCGCCAGGCTTTAAAAGCATGTGATGTAAAACGGGCGTCCACCGTTTATTCATCTTGGGACGTAGCGTGACAAGTCCTTGCGAGTCCGCGATCTTTCCGATCCGACCATCATCCGACAATTTCTTGGCGACCACGAAAGTCGACTCGTCGACAACGATGTCACGCGCGACAACCAACAATCGGGCTGGCGGCACATTGGCTTTCCAACCATTGGGCCAACAGCGCACTTCCAACAATTCGTTGGACGCAGGTGCAAAGTACGCGTGCAAAACAGGTTGGCCGGCGGTGGACGTGAACACATAGCGGTTTTTTCCGTCCACGAGTTCCGATTCGGATGCGACCAAGTCTCTCCAGGCTTTGGATTGTTTGGGTGCGACGCCCAGCAAAGCAAGCATGTCGACTTTGCCGGTCTCTTGATCATGCCAAGTGATTTTGGCGGGCTTTGGGTCGCCTTTGCTTGCGTCAATTTCCCAAGCCTCTTTGCTGTTGGCGATTCGATACTTGGTTTTCGATTCTTCCCATCGAACATGGCTCGCCAAACTGACCAACACATCCGACGTTTTCCCACCACGATCAACCGACAGCTTCAGCGACTTTGCCTCCAGCGTCTTGTCCAGCATGCTGCCAAGTGTCGGACGCTGGGAGGTATCGGTCGCTTGAAAGAACATCATTACGGCGGCAGCGATTGCAGACACTCCGACCAACAGTTTTGCAATCATTCGGCTTCTCCGTGTCAGTTTTTCGCCATCGTCTACAGATTCTGGTTCAACGACTTGTGTCTGCGATTGAAACGATTCACGCGCAATCGCCAAGGCTTGATCGATTGCTGCTTTATCTGGCGGCGCGCTGTCGGCCTCCAACGACCCCAGCAGCGAACGCTCCCAGGAATCGTCGTTTAGGTCATCTGGTAGATCTTGTTTGTCGTTCACGATTGTGTCACCACTCGTTGGTATCGTTGGCGAAAGTCGCGTCGGGCACGCGCTAATTTGCTTCGAACTGACTCACTGCTTCCTCCGAACTCCAACACGATTTCTTCGATGGTCATGTCGTCAATGTATTTCGAGGTCAGTAGCGCGACGTATTCAGCATTCATGTCATTCAACAGATCACGGATCGTATTGGACGCTTCGGATCGAGCGAGTTCTGCGAACGCGTCCGATTTACTAGGAACGTCATCCACTTCAGCGGTTGATTCGCGTCGTCGATAATGTTTGCGCCAGAACAATGCCGATTGATTGTGAGCCACTTTGGACAACCACGGCCAAATTTTCGTGTCTTCAGCAAGCGACGAACTGGCTTTGGCAAGCGCCAGCATCGTTTCTTGAAAAACATCCGCAACCGAATCTGAATCCCTGCCAATCAATCTCGCGATTGTTTTCCACAAGCGATCTGAATATTGCCGACAAAGCGCATCCCAAGCCTCCTGGTCTCCACGACGAAGTCCAGCGACGAGTAACGATTCGTCGACCAAATCACTCACACCAGCGAAATTGCATCCAAGTTAGGGCTCCAAACGAAATCTTTGCGTTCAGTCTACCTATTGCGCGACCCGCCAAGATGTGTCGCTAGTTTTGCAAAAAAACTGCGACTCGCGAAGAAAACCCGATCGACTCGACGGCAGAAAAACATCTATCCAAACAGACGTTTTCTATTAACCCTGCCGAGTCGCACTCGATACCATCTATTGAGACAGATGGTTTTCCAT
>CAZZDZ010000167.1:0-12301 GCA_964652675.1 uncultured Pirellulaceae bacterium | reverse complement strand
TATCGGCAAGCGAATAGGAAATGAAAGAACCGAACGTAAATAGCGCGGCAAGGTATATTCTGTTCATAATGAAATCTTAAATCGTTTACGAGTCTGTTTTGACCCGGACGATTGTAGCGTCTTTGGCGAGTTCTGCTGATCCGACGAAAGCAAAAAACGTGAGAGTTTGAGCCGCCTCTGGCGGATGGGCAAATGCGATGTGCTGCATCGTGAAACGCAGTGTTTTCTGCTTGCGCGTTACGACCTATTCCTGCGATGCATCAGTAGCAGCATCGTGAATAGGCCAGCCAAACTGGATGGTTCGGGAACGGCGACCACGGACGCAAACGAAACCGTCGAAATAGATTGACCGTCTGCGGCAACGACGGATTCGATTTCACTTATATACGTTGTCACCAGTGTGCTGAAGTTGAAGTAGAGATCACGATCGCTGGGATTGTTTCCGCTGGGGACACTGATACCAAGATGAGTTCCCAGCAAAGCGATTTCATCACCTACCTGGATCAGTGCCGCCGAACCTGAATCCCCCGGCAACAAACCGGCTTCGTCGGCAGTCGCGTTGGACCCGCCATTGGTGTCCGTGTCAAACGTATAAAAGATGGTCTGAGTAAGGCTCTCGGTTCCGGCTAAGGTCGCAGGGGTCACGGCGTCAATCACATTCGTTCCCGCTCGGTTTCCTTGGGCAAACAAGTAGAACTCCTGGGCCAACAAATTTGCGGGATCATCATTGAATAACGCAACGGGCCTGACATCGTGTTCAATCGGAATCGCTTCGGTGAGCGTATAGAGGCGAATGTCGCTGGTGAAAGACGACACGCCCAGGTGCGTGGTCAAATCAACAAACCCAGATGTGCTGTACGTACGCGTGACTCCGTCGCCGCCGCGAAACGTTGGAGTGCTGTCCGGAAAATGTTGTGCGGTCAAAATATGCTGCGGCGAAATCAGAACCGTTTGAGAATTGACACCAACGCCAGACAACGAGGATTCGTCGATTAAAAAACCAGAATTTGGAGATCCGTCCGCAAGAAACCGCGAATGGCGTGACGCGTCAAAGTTTCCGAAAACAGCTGCGGCGACTTCGCTTTGCGAAACGACAAGCATTGCAAACACAACGACAATCAACGTTGCTGTTGGGCAAAATTTGGATGGAGCAGGAGCGGATTTTGAGGGCACGGGACGTTCACGGTGAGAGGGAATCACACCCTTCCTTGGAGACATCTCAACGTACAACTAAGTGGCCACTTTAGCGCATGATTATGCTTACAAGTGCTTAAAATACGCATACGCCTTCGTGAGATTTCACGCAGTGATTACGGTCACCCCGGTTGTGCTAAATTGCCTTGCCGACAAATTGGCTCCATAACACCTAGCGCGAAAAGAAAAATGATCATACGTGCACTCTCCATGCTGCTTCTGTCTCTCTCTGTTCTGTCTCCGTTGGTTTTCCCGCGCGCAAGCGCCGAAGACTGGCCCGCTTGGAGAGGCCCGCGCGGCGATGGGACAAGTAGCGAATCGAATGTTCCAACGCTGTGGGATGGCACAACGGGTAAGAACATCGATTGGAAAGCGCCGATTCCCGGCACCGGCTATTCATCTCCGATCGTCATTGGCGACGCGATCTTTGTGACCGCTTGCGACGAAGAATCCCAGTCTCGAATGCTGCATCGTATTGATCGGAAAAACGGCAAAGTGCTGTGGTCGCAAAACGTGATCCAGGCGCCACTGGAAGGCATGCACAAACTGAATAGTTATGCGTCGGGTACTCCGGTTGCCGACCAATCAAACGTCTTCGTCACGTTTTTTCAAACCGATGCGACGAACCAGAAACGCGGCGAGCCAGGAAAAATGATCGTTGCAAGTTACGACTACGACGGAAACAAACAGTGGATCAAAGACGTGGGGGCTTTTTCTAGCGTCCATGGCTATTGCACAAGTCCGGTCCTGCACGACGAACTGCTAATCGTTAACGGCGATCACGATGGCGAATCTTACATTGCGGGTTTGAGCAAGAAGACAGGTGATGTTGTCTGGACGCTCAAACGCGAACATCGAACGCGAAGCTACGTGACGCCGCTTTTGCGCAAGATTGGTGGCAAGACACAAGCGGTGATGTCGGGCAGCAAGCGAGTGATCGGGTTTGATCCCGACAACGGAGAGTTGCTTTGGTGGGTCGAAGGACCAACGGAGCAGTTTGTTGCGTCGTTGGTTTATGACAACAAAGATTTTTATTTGACGGCAGGTTTTCCCACCTATCACGTGATGGCGATTCGCCCCGATGGGCGCGGTGATGTGAGCGAGAGCCATGTGACGTGGCATGTCGAAGACGCAAAGAGCTACGTTCCGTCGCCGGTCGTTGTAAACGATTTGCTATTTGTCGCCGACGATCGCGGGATTGCGCACTGCTTTGATACAAAAAATGGTGATCACGTTTGGCGCGAACGAATGGGGCGACATTTTAGTGCTTCGCTGGTAACCGCCAACGATTTGGTTTACCTGACAACCGATGACGGAGAGACGCTGGTGATCGAAGCAAAGCGTGAGGCAAAAATTTTGCAGACGAACAAACTGGGTGAGCAAGTGTTTGCGTCGCCAGCAATTTCAGACGGCAAAATCTATCTGCGCGGCAAAAAACACCTGTTTTGCATTTCGCAGAAATAACGCGATCAAGCCACCGTTGCCAGAAGGTGGCTACGCGGCTTCGCCTTCGGTGATTTCTCCGTCGTCGCTGACATCCTCGAATCGGATGGAGACTTGTTTGCTGACTCCGGATTCTTGCATTGTCACGCCGTAAAGCGTCGTCGCAGCGGTCATCGTTTTCTTGCTGTGTGTGACGACGACGAACTTGCTGTTGTCCAAAAATTCATTCAGCACCGTAACAAATCGCCCAATGTTGGCTTCGTCAAACGGCGCATCGACTTCGTCCAAGACACAAAATGGACTTGGGCGATACTGGAAAATTGACATCAACAACGCCACCGCCGTCAGAGCTTTTTCGCCACCTGATAACAGTGAATTGCTGAAGCTTGGTTTGCCAGGCGGTGTCGCAACGATTTCGACACCGGCTTCGAGCGGATCTTCGTTTTCTTCCAAAACCAAATCCGCGTGGCCACCACCAAACGACTTTCGATACAGCTTTTGGAAGTTCTGCCGGATCGCTTCAAGCGTATCCAAGAACAGGCGACGGCTATCCGCATTGATCCGGCCTATAATTCGCTGCAACGAATCTTTGGCTGCCGTCAAATCTTGGTACTGGGCGTGCAATTCGTCGTATCGCTGCTGCAGCCCTTCCAACTCTTGGAGCGCTTCCATGTTCACGCTACTGGTACGTTGCAACTGGCCTCGCAGTTTTGTGATTTCGGCTTCGACCTCTTCGCGGTCATCGGGCGCCTGTAGATCTTCGGGGGCCTCCCCACCACGCAAATCGATCTCGTAGTCTTCGGCCATTCGATCGGCCAAGGTATCTCGACGCAGTTTGACACTGTCACGATTCGCAGTGATCGCATGGACTGCTTCGCTGGCTTTGCTGGCTGCCTTGATCGCAAGTTCGCTGGACTTCATGATCTCGCGATTCGATTCACGAACATCGGCTGCCTGTCGAGCGAACTGGTTGATTTGTTTTTCGCTTTGCTGCGCGTCCCACTGCAACTGAGCGAGCTGGTTGTCGGCATCCAGAATTCTGGCTGTCAATTCTGCGATACGTTGTTTGCCCTGATCGGCTTGACTGCGAACATCTGCAACCGCCGATTCACGTTGCCCTTGATCGCGTCGTTGTTGTTCAAGTGACGCGTGCAAGGCTTCGTACTTTTGTTCTGCACGAGCGACTTCTACGGAAACCGACATCACATCGCTTGTTGCGGTCTGCAATGCGGTTTGTGTTTCCGACAACATCTCGTCAAACTCGGCCGCTTTCAGTTCAAGCGTTTCGACGCTCTGGCGTTGATCATTGATCTTGGCCAGCAATATTCGGTTTTCGCTGGTCGCCGCGTCGCGGCTGTGTGTGGACGTTGTGATTTCTGCATTGATTTCGCTGCAAACATTCTGTTGCGATTGCACGCGTTCTTGGGCGTGACGACGTTCCGCATCTGCCGCTGCACGGTCGGTGATCAAGACGCGGTGTGCTTGCTCGCGGCGTCCCAAATCTGCGGCCTGTTCTTCGACGACTTTCGCCAATCGCTGAACTTCCGCTTCGCCTTCTGAAACTTGGAAACGATACGTGTTGATTTCTTCTTCGGACGATGCCAGTTCGCTTCGGCGGCTGACTAATCCGGTAGCGGCTCCCGCGGGACCGACGACGGTCGTCCCATCGCTTTCCAAAAGTTCGCCAGCAGAAGTAACGAATCGCAATCCCGCACCGCTAAGCTTGCGCAGACCCAATGCGGTTTCCAACGTATCGACTAACCACGTGTTGCTTAGCAAGTGTTTTGCCAGCGGCTCGTACTTTTCATCGCATTTGACCATTCGATCCCCGCGTCCGATCACGCCTTTTAATCCGTCCAAGCGAATTCGGTCGCCAGGTCGGCGTCGGGGCAATTCGTCGATTCGGATCAGACCGACGCGGCTATTGATTTTCAATTTGCCAGACATGATCGCGTCTTGCAACTCTCCGCCTTCGACGACCACATACTGCGAACGTTCACCCAAGGCGGCATCGATCAGCGGTGCAAGAGCCGTATCGGCATCAATGTGGTCGGCAACAATCCCGTGCAAACAGCGCGAAAGCGAGTGCGAATCGTCGCCCAGTTTACTCAAGATTGTCTTAACGCCGCCCGAGACACCTTCTTGTCGGCGATTCAAATCTTCCAGCACGTTAAGCCGCTCGGTGACCCGCTCCAAGCTGACCTTTAAAGCAGCTTGCTCGTCGCTGCGCCGCTGCAACGTTCGGCGACTCTCTTGGACCTTTGCCTCGGCCAGTTCGATTTCTTTGGCCGCAGAATCGATGCTTGAATTCAATTCGTCGACGCGTGCCTGTGATTTTTCGGATTCGATCTGTGCGCTTGACAACAACGAATTCGCAGATGTGATCCGTTTGCCCAAACTCAAAAGCAAACGCGCGACTTCTGCAATCCGCGCTTCGGTACTTTGTCGCGTCGAATCCAAATCTGCGACACTTCGGACTGCCGCCAAGTGATTACGTTGCACTTCGTCGCGTTTGGCGATCACCTGGTCAACTTCGGCCTTGAACTTGTCTCGTTCGGTTTCGATTAAGTCGCTGCGCTGGCGAACCGTATCAAGTTCGTTTTTGTAACTTTCCAAACGTTCATTCGCGCCGCGCAGTTCGGCTGCTGCCGTGCCGGCTTGAGTCTGCAACAGACGCACGCGACGAAGCGATTTTGCGACGCCGGTTCGCAAATCGACAATGGCTGCCTTGTCGGCTTGTTTCCGCCCGGCCAGTTCTGCGATCCGCTGCATGCCTTGTGCACGCAAATCTTCTGCAGCTCGCGCTTCTTCGGCAATTTGTTGTAACTGCATATCGGCAGCTTGACGCTGCTGCGTCATTTGCTCTCGCCGCGATTCTTGTTCAGTATAAGTCGCAATGGCTGCGGCCAACTCCAGCTCGGCACCATCGAACTCGGTGCTCATCGTTTGCCAATCGGTCCAAGCAATCTGTGTGCGCAGTTGCTTCATGCGATCAGTCGCTTGGCGGTAGCGTTCCGCTTTGCTGGCTTGGCTACGAATGCTTTTTAGCCTCGCGGCGACTTCGTCCACGATATCACCCAATCGTGTCAGATTGGTTTGGACGCGCGCCAGGCGGCGTTCGGCTTCGATCTTTTTGGCTTTGAATCGACTGATGCCGGCAGCTTCTTCGAATATCGCGCGACGGTCTTTGGCGTTGGCTTGCAACATCCGGTCGACTTTGCCCTGCTCGATCAAACTGTACGCATCGATTCCGATTCCAGTACCGCGAATCAAATCACGCACGTCTTTCAAACGCACGGCTTGTTTGTTGATCAGATACTCCGCTTCGCCGCTGCGATAGACACGACGCGTCACGTGGACTTCATCGGTATCGACGGGCAAGTTGCCATCGACGTTGTCAAAAATAATGGTCGCTTCGGCCGCCGCGGCAGGTTTTCGGGTTTGCGATCCCTTGAAGATGACGTCGGCCATCTCCTTGCCCCGTAGGCTCTTGGCGCTCTGTGATCCAAGCACCCATTTGATGGCGTCAACGATATTCGACTTGCCCGAACCGTTGGGGCCAACGACGACCGTAATCCCAGCGGGAAAATCAAAACGAGTCCGATCTGCGAAACTCTTGAAGCCGGCCAGTTCGAGTGCTTTTAGCATGCGAAGTTGTTTAGGCCACCAAAAACGAGAAATGATCGGGAAACAGCGTCAGTCGAAATCAAATTACAGAGTAAATGAAACATCTAGCGGAGCCTAGCTCTGTTTTCGCCCCAAATCCCGTTATTTGTCGACTCTTTTGGTTCCGCAGGCGGGATTGCGTTGCGGTCGCAATTTGGGGTATCTGCAAGAAACCAAAAGCGTCTTTTGCCAAGGCAATCCGGACCAGGGCAATACATATTGCGCAATCAATACTAGGAATGCATGGAATGCGCCGTCGAGAAATCACGTTTTCGCATCGTCATCAACGGCTACTTATTTTAACTAGACAACGCGGATTGTTAACACGATCGTTTGCGATTTGTGTGTTTGCGTTTCTGTTTTCGTGCGATCTGGCAGCCCAAACCGACTCGAATTTGACTCCGTCAAGCGTCATCGACACTTTGAATTCGGGCGAGATCACGGATGCGTTGCAGCAAGCGATAGAACTGGACGATGCTGCCGGTTCGCGATTATCGGACGTTGATACGACGTTGATGTTGATGCAAGTCGCACGTGGATTCCAAAAATCTGGCGACAATGAAACCGCTGCTAAACTTTGCAAGCGAGCCATCAAGGCGAGCAAACGACCAGCGGCGGATTCTCTGACCGCCAAACAAAACGCCCTCGTGCAACTGGCAGCCGGAACAACTTTGTTCAAAGCTGGAAACCTGAGTGACGCAACCGAGGCGCTGGCCGATTCGATCAATCCGGACGCTGCACTGAATAACGCTCAACAAAAAGTTGCCACCAAGCTGCTTATTCAAATCGGTGGCAAAGCGATAAAAAACAAGAACGTCGAACTTGCGACCCAAGCCTACGGTCATGCCGCCGAAAATGGCGTCAAGGATCTTCGCGCAACCGCGATGCTGGGCAAAGGATGGGCGCTTGCATCCGACGGAAAAGATCATCCCAACGCCGCCCAGGTTCTGAACGACTTCGTCCAAGAGTATCCAGATCATCCCGATACCGCGCGGGCCGCGGTCGTCTGTGCTCGCTGCTGGCAAAAGTCCTACCGAAACGACAAGGCGGACGAGCTAGCTGAGCTGGTTTTCGGCCGCTGGCCAGACTCATCCGAGGCGATGGATCTGATGCAAGATTACATTTCCTTGCCCGACAGTCGCCTTCCCAAATCCGCTCAACAATGGCTGGAAAACCAAATAAAAGACGACAAAACGGCAAGCCTGGACCCCGCAATTGCCGCTGTCGCTTTGTTCATCGAATTCAAAGCCGGAAATAGTGACCGAGTCGATCTGCTCGCAAAACGTATCGCCGAATCTGATCAAAAGGGCGATATCACATTGAGCGTCCTGAAAAAACACACGGAAAATGGACAGTCCGCAGAAGCCCAGCGATTGGCGGCCAACTTCACCAGCAAGGATGCCAACACCACGATCGCCGCACAAGAAGCAGTGTTTCGTTGGGCGGCCGCTGAAGAACAATGGCAGATCATCGCTTTGGCGTCAGAGCATTCCAAGCCGTCCGAAAATCTGGATTCACGCTCCATCGCGATCGAGCGGCTGTTCGCGGAATCGTTGATGCAAACAGCAAGAGTCAGCGAAGCGCAGATCTGGTGGGATCACCTAGTGGATGTTCGCAACGACACTGCCTTTTCAACCCAGCTGCGCTGCGCAGAAACGGCGACTGCAAATTCAGACGTGACCACGGCCGGCAAACGAATCGCTGCGGCCCAACTCGCTGCCGCCAATGCACCCCAGGCCACGATGGTTCAAATGTTGTCGGCAGAACTTTCTATTCGCAAATTGGAATTCGATGCCGCTCGAACAACTTTAGCCAGCGTCGTTGAAAACCCTGGAGCAGTCCCCACGGTTCGCGCTCGAGCCCAATGGCTGATCGGCGAAACGTTCTTTATGCAACGCGATTTTTTGCAAGCAATTGAAGAGTACCGCAAAGTGGACTCAATCGTTCCCGATGGGCAGTGGAGCGCTGCGTCGATCATCCAAGCCGGAAAATCGTTCGAGCAATTGGGGCGGACACAAGAAGCCAAAGTTTGCTACCAGATACTTCAGCGACGGTTTGCTGACAGCCCTCATGCTCCGCTAGCTCGACGGCGTCTTGCTGCAATCAACCCCGATTCAAGTACACCAAACAACAGACCGATTCAAAGATGACCAAATCTGAACAAGCGAACCTCGTTCGTGAAAATGGCAACTTGATTCGACGCACGTCCAACCAACGCGCGCACGCTGCTGGTCTGCTTTCGCGACTGATTCCGCTGATCGTATTGGTAATCGGTGCGACCTGGCTAATGACTTCGATCCAGCCAGCCAACGCGCAGTTCCCACAACGTTTTCCAAACACCCAAAATCAAAACCAACCCCGGTTTGCCCCCACAACCAATGCGATTCCATCCGCATCGCGCCTCCAACCACTCGGGCAACCCAACGTACCTGGAACGGCGGTTGCAGAGGTCAGCGCCGAACCAACTGCAGAAGAATCCAACGCAAAATTCTGGTCCAACTGGGAACTACCTGCGTTTGTCCAAAAGATCATGTCTGGCGGTTGGCTCATGCTGCCACTTGCATTTTGTTCATTGATCGTATTCGCCCTTTCGCTCGAACGGCTCGTAGCACTGCGCCGCGGCCGTGTCATCCCTCGCCCATTCGTGCGACGTTTCACCGAATGCGTCGAAGACGGCCAGCTAAGTTTTGAAGAAGCCAATGAGATCTGCAAAGATTTCGATTGCCCCGTCTCCGAAGTCTTCCGCGCAGCTTTGCGCCGATGGGGACGCCCCATGCTAGAAATCGAACAAGCCGTCATGGATGCGGGCGATCGAGTCGCCGATCGGTTGCGAAGGTTTTTAAGAGTCTTCCACGCGATCAGCAACGTAGCTCCTCTGATCGGATTGCTGGGAACGGTGATCGGAATGATCGAAGCGTTCGAAGTGATCAGCACCCAAGAATCACTCGGACGTCCCGAGATGCTGGCGTCAGGAATCAGTACAGCATTGATGACCACAGCCGGTGGACTGACCGTCGCGATCCCCGCGTACTTGGCGTACATGTATTTCAGCAGCAAATCAGACCGCTACCTAAACGAGATAGACAAACTTTGCCAACGCGTGGTCGACAGTATCTCCGCAGAAGCACTGGAGAGTTCCGGATCGCGTTCACGCAAACGTCGCGCCGCGTAGTCAACACCCAATGAGCCAATGTCGCTACGGCGCTGACAAGTTGAGACAAAAACCAAACGAGATTCACCATGGCCAACCGTCGCGAAAAAGCCGAAGACGTCACGATCAACTTGACGCCGATGATCGATGTTGTGTTTTTGTTGGTGATATTCTTTATGGTCGGCAGCAAATTCAGTGAAGCCGAAAGCCGCATCAACGTCCAAGTGCCAAGTGTCGGTGAAATGCGTAGCCTGTCGCGAACACCCGACGAACGTGTTGTCGAAGTCACCGCGGATGGCCAGATCATGCTCGATGGCGCGATCGTGTCCGTCGAACAACTTGCTCAAACACTTCAATACCAAGTCCAAAACTATCCGGCGCTCAAAGTTGCGGTCCGCGGCGATGGCGGCAACTCGTTTCAGCGGATCGCCGAAGTCCTGCATGTCGTTCGCAGCAGCGGTGTCGAACAAATGGGAATCGCTGCCCGAGTTAGTCCCGGTGGAGGAGTGCGACGATGATCCTTGCAGAGAGCCTTAGCGACAAGTTGGCTGGAACCATTTGGGCTGACCCACGACTGATCTATTTTGTCGCCATCTCCGGCGTCGTGTTGTTGTTCATCACGATCTGGTTGTTTCGGCGCCCCCAGAGAACCGGACGCCAAGCCGGCATTATCTGCTTGATGCTATCCGTCCTGGCCCACCTTGCACTGCTGTTGCTGGTGCCATTGCTAATCAGCTCCAGCGGCGGTTCCACCACGGTGGATGATTCCGCAAGACAAGACGAAGTCGGAGTGGCATCGGTCGAATTTTCGACTTTCGACGACAGCCTTTTTTCTGACAACGCTGCCGGGGTAGACGAAGAAGTCCCCATGACGCCGTTGCCAGTTGCCCAAGCCACCCAAGCGATCGAACTGCCTCAGCAAGAACCTGCGGTCCAATCGCTGGTTGAACAAGAGTCTGTTGTTGAATCGCAACCCGTGCCAGAAAGTTTGACCGAGGTAGCATCAGACTTATCCGACGAAATCAGCGAATCATTAGACAGCGCGATGGGCGAACTGTTCGCAACCGATATCCAAACACCAGAAGCTCCGGAAGCCGTCGTTTTGGCAATGCCGGAAAACACAGCGCAAAGCGAACTGACACTGCCAGATACTGACGCACCGCTGACTGATCTAGAGCCACCACTGAAAGTACAACCAGCATCGACCAGCGGTGCCCCCAACGCAAACGTTCCCGGAAAAGAACAAGATGACTTTGCCAATCGTGTCGGAGCCGCAAAAGATTATGCGCTCAATCGCACCGGCGGTAGCGTCAAAACCGAAGCGGCAGTGGACGCGGCTTTAAGATACTTGGCACAGTCGCAGAGAGCCGACGGAGCCTGGGACCCAAACACGACCGGAGCAGGCGAAGAACGATCACCGCTGGGCGAAAATCGTGGCGGAGCCGGACGACGCAGCGAAACAGCCATCACCGGGCTTGCGTTGTTAGCACTGATGGGCGCGGGAAACACTCATCAGCGAGGCGAATATGCAGACGAAGTTTATGCGGGACTGGCCTATCTGATCAAAACACAACGACGTGATGGTTCTTTGTCCGGCGATTCGTCTGTCTACGCAGCAACTTACTGTCACGGGATCGCAGCATTGGCAATGTGCGAAGCCGCCGCGATCACCAAAGATCCATCTGCCATGACCGGCGCGCAGCGATCCATCCAATTCACCCATCGCATGCAACACCCATCCACAGGCGGCTGGCGCTACACACCCGGCGACCCGGGAGACCTAAGCCAATTGGGATGGCAAGCCATGGTGCTGGACGCCGGACATCGTGCAAAGCTTTCCGTCGAACAACGATCCGTGTCCGCAATGCAACGCTTTGTGCGAAGTGTTCGAACTGGCAGAGCCGGCGGCCTAGCAAGCTATCGTCCAGGCGAAGCACCAAGTCGGACCATGACCGCCGAAGCCCTGGCCACACGATTGCTCATCGGCGACGCAGTCCCTCAAGCGGAAATTGACGAAGCCGAAAAGTACATGCTGCAGCAATTACCTGGTGCCGGCCAAGACAATTATTACTATTGGTACTACGCGACTTTGGCGCTGCACCAACTACAAGACGACGCGTGGGAAACTTGGAACCACTCTCTTCAACGACGCCTGTTGATTACCCAAAACAGCGATGGTAGCTGGCCTACCAGTAGCGTGTGGGGCGGATACGGCGGCAAAGTCTACTCGACAGCCATGGCCACACTATGCTTAGAAACTTACTATCGCCACACACTACGTAGCGACAAAGACCGAATCGCAAACGCCGGCAATCCGCTACGTTAACCGTTTCAAAAGTGCTTCATATACAGCCCGACACTGTAGATCACGACGCATGACACAATCAGCGTGCCGACGATCAACAATCGCTTGGCAGTATTCAACTTCTTGGTCGCAACGATCTGAGCGATCACACATACCGTTGCAACCAAAATAAGTTTGAACCCAATGGCTCCGTTGAATCCCCAACGGCGAATGAAAAAGTTGGCGATCGGATTCGCTTCGATTCCGCCAAGACTCAGCAGCCGGTGTGTCATAAAAATGTCCAGCACGTTGACCAGAATGAAAACCGTCGTTTCATTTTGCAAAGGAAGTTGCCGAACGAAAAACGAGTACCAGGGCAATTCCTTTTTCGCTTTCGGTTTCGGCTTCGCAGCGGGCCCATTTGCCTGCTGACGAGATCTTCGTCCAGAAGCATCCGGGTTCTGTTTGTTGGCGCTACGGTTTTTCGGTCGTGCTGTAGATTGTGGCTTTGGGCTGGGTTTTGGGCTTGGGCTGGTTTGTGGCTTCGAGCGGGTTTGTGGCTT
>CAZZDZ010000166.1:0-12322 GCA_964652675.1 uncultured Pirellulaceae bacterium | reverse complement strand
TTTCGATGTCCCAGCCACAAAGCTTGCTGGCCAAGCGAACATTTTGGCCACGACGGCCAATCGCAAGCGACAACTGGTCTTCTTGGACCAAGACAATCGCGCGACCGATCAGGTCACAAAGCAATACTTGTTCGACTTCGGCAGGCTGCAATGCGTTGGGGATCAAGACCTCGGGGTCTTCGCTAAATCGCACAACATCAATGTGTTCGCCAGCCAATTCTTCGCGGACCGCTTTGATTCGGCTGCCACGATATCCAACGCATACCGCGATCGGATCAATCTGGCTGTCTTCGCTGCTAACGGCAACTTTGCTGCGATAACCAGGCTCACGACTGATTGAATTGACAGCGATAACGCCTTCTGCGAGTTCGGGAATTTCCTGCTCGAAAAGTCGTTGCACCAGTTGGGGTCGCGTTCGGCTCAGGACGACTCGTACTCGGTTGCCCGTCGCACGCACCTCGAAAACAACGGAGCGAACTCGCTCGCTGGCATGAAGTGTTTCGCCAGGAATCTGTTCGCTACGAGGTAGGATGGCTTCCACGTTACCAAGGTTCACGGTCGCGACGCCGCCATCGGCTCTGCCGATGATTCCAGCGACGATTTCGCCGATCTGTTCGCGGTACTCGATCATCAACGAGTCGCGTTCGGCTTCTTTAACCTTCTGGATGATGACTTGTTTGGCGGTTTGGGCACCGATTCGACCGATTTGGTCTTCGCCCAGCAATTCGCCGCTCAGTGTTGCGGTGATTTTGCCGGTTTCGCGATCCAGTTGGACCACAATATCAGCTTCTTCACCGTACTGGCGTTTGGCAGCCGTTTGAAGTGCAGCCTCAATCGCTGCGAAAACCAATTCCGTATCGATGTTCTTTTCACGATGGAGCGAATCGACGTAGCGCAGAATGTCTTGCGGATTCATGGCGTTCTGGCATCTGCCTCCAAATTGGCTCGATTTTCAGTAAAAGCACTGCTTATTCAGGCAAAAGGCTGTCCAGTTAGATAACTGCACAGCCTGCGAGCCATCCAGCTGAATGCTGTCTAGCTAAAAAATCTGCCCGAACCTTGGGGGCCCGGGCATTTGCATGAACCAGTAGTATTAAAACTTTATCGATATGGCCAAGTACTGTCAACCAAGCTCGGGGGACGGATAGGTACCGCCGTTGCCGCCTTAAAAACTCCTTCGGTGGGAACCGACACTCGGACTCGCAACTCTCCTGTGGTCGGACGTCCCAACGAAGCCCGCAGGCTTGTCACCGCCAGATCGCCGAAAACCGTGGCGCCCGAAGAGCGGTGACCATTGTTGACACGCCGGTGCAATCCGCGGCTGCTTCTGCGCGATTTGGTCGGACCAGCATAAGTCGATGAGTTCCAGCCAAATGCAGGACGCAAATTTTCGCGAAGCGGCAACTTAAATCGAGCGACACCGTCGGCGTCAAAATCGACGTTCATGGACCAACTGATTGGCGGTGCCGCATCGACATGGCTATGAAAGTCCGCGGTGGGGATTCGTGGGGTCAATTCAAAGTTCGCCCGCGACCGCATGACGACAGGACGATCCTGCGAATCACGCAGCACCAACTGGACTCGCCATCCATCGGGATCGGCATCTGCATCGAAGTTAGCCAGCGTCGCCGAAATCTCTGCGTACTTAGGTCGTGACTGAGAATACTGAATCAGACTTTGCCGTTTCGCCAGGGCTGCTTCAAACGAGGCTTGCGTCACTATCTTCATCTTCGGGCTACCTGAAATAAATGACGTCGGCCCGACATTCTGTATGGGTGCAACGCTTGGGATAGGTTCAATGCTTGGGATTGGTGCAATGCTTGGGACCGGTACGGCGTTTGGGATTGGCGTGACGTCACTAATCGTTGCCTGATCTACCATCACCGATTGCCCTACCTCATTGTCTATCCATCTTGGCTGTGGTTCCTGAGATTTCGCGATGCCCGAAACGCACAATAAAATGGCTGCGAACAACAGAATGATTAACGGTTTGTAACGCGATTGAACCGGCCCCTCTGTCGGTTGATCCTGCTGCTTGCTGTTGATCGATTTTGCAATTGTGTGCGTCTGGTCTGTTGGGGCTTTATCTGAATTCATATTGGTCTCGCCACGGGGAGTCACAAACGGTGCCTGAGCAAGACAGATCGCAAACGGCGCACCAAAATTCAGCAGCAGAGAGCGGCCGGGGGGCAAGCAAGATGGCGCCACTGAACTAAAAACCGAGGTTTGCGCGGCCTTGGCAAGCGGTTTTGCAGGTGTGGCAAAGTTCGATCGCGGCCGCAGCTTGCATTGATCGTGGATCGATCGATGCACGGGTGCACCGTGGACGTCCGCGAATTACATCACGTGTTGATTTTGCGAATCTTGTCTTCACGCAAAAAGTGGGCCGGTCGTGCGGGTCGTAACGGATCAAACAATCACGAAATCAAAAAGATGTGGACAAAGTATCCCTACAAAACGGTTTGACGCCTCTACGGGGAAAATTCGTCGTACGTTTTTATGAGTCTAGAGAGACAAGGATTTTCTCTTTTGAGAATACGGACCTACTTATAGAGCGTGGTCACTGAACTCATTTCCACAATTTATCAAACAACCTGAACCAAGAAACTGAAGGCTTCCAATTATGTACCGTCATGCAAAGAAGGGTTTTTCGCTGATTGAAATGGTCATCGTGATCCTTATTTTGGGCATCATCGCCGCTGTTGCGGCTCCGCGAATGTTCGATACCGCGGCGACGGCAGAAGAGAACACCACTCGTCAGCAACTGCAAGTACTTCGTAATGCGATCGAAATGGCTCGTGCCCGTGATGGCGTTTACCCAGGCACTGATTTGGAAGCCGTAATGGCAACGATGCTCAACGGCCCGTTCCCAGCTCCAACGGTTGGTAGCGTCCGTGACGACGTGGGCGTTTACATCGACGTCGATAGCAATCCCGATATCGCTGTTGTCCCCAGTCCCTCAAGCGGCGGTGGCTGGGCGTACAAGCCAATCAACGGCAGCTTGAAATTGAATGTCAGTGCGACCGACGGCGGCGGCGAATACATCAACTGGTAAACCCCAGTCGAATAACGCAACAAGAATTTCGCAAGTTTGGTCCCGTTTTTTTTCGGGGCCATACTTCGTTTCAAAACGATTCAAGTATCCCTTGGAAGTATTTAACAACTGATCTCGTCCTAGCATGGACGAGCGATAGCGCGGCGGTAATTGTCTGATGTCATCCACTCCTACCATTTTGATCGTAGAAGACGACCCCGTCTTTCGGCGGGTCATGAGCTTTACGGTCGCTAGAGCTGGATTCATAGTCGAAACGGCCAACCACGGTCAGCTTGGCTACGAACGTTTGGTTCAAGGAGGCATCGATTTTTTGGTCACCGACCTTCAGATGCCGATTTGCTCTGGATTGGAATTGCTTGAGCGACTCCAAGATACCCCCGGCGTCGAGCGACCAAGCACGATCCTTTGCACTGCAAAAGGAATGGAACTGGACACGCAGCAGTTGATCCAACGCTGGGACCTGGTGACGGTCATGCACAAACCGTTCAGCCCACGAAAGCTGAGCGACGTGATTGCAGATCATATTGGGATCACTCGCGAGCCTTCTCTGGCGCCTTCGATCACATTCCCAACCATGCCGACAACGCAAATCGAGGCACGGTAGGAAACGATGAACAACACAATCATTTCGCGTGATGCGAGAAGTGAAAAAGATCAGAGCACTGCTGGTGCATCCTGTGGGATAGCGCCCAACACTGCTGCGCCGAACTCCACAAAGTCGTCAATGCCATCGGCATCGTCAACGATTCAGGATACGGCGAAACAAAAACACCCGATGGTGACGACCCGCATTGGGGCTCTCTTTATCATTTCCGCGGTGTCCACGCTTGGTTGTGCACTCATCAGTCACGCTACGCCTGGCGCTGCTGCATTGCACAGCGTCCTTTGGGTTGCCGCGGTAGCGGTCTGTTCTTTGGCAGCGATGGTTTCGATGCGGTCCGTTCGGACGTTGCAAACAATCGAAAGCGAGTTGCATCGTGTGACCGGTCAACCTGAGCAATGGAAATCAGCTCGGCCGATCATTGGCAACGACCCCATCACCGATGGCTGGAACGAACTGCTTCACGAAGTCAGCCGCAGTCACCAAACTGAAATTCCCGATCGTTCAACGGCGGCGTTGAATCAAGAAGTCGTCACGCTCGCACGTGCCATGCGCGGACTGCCTGTCTCATGGGTTATCACTGACCGCGAAGGGCGAGTCCGTCAGATTAGCTCCCCCGCTTGCGGGCTGTTTGGCATTTCGGACGAGGAACATGTTGGACGCGATTTGCCTGTTTTGCTGGGGCTGCGTGACAACCAAGACGAAAACGCCACGGACATTCTGAATCGTTTGCTAAGTGATTTGCGAATGGTTCGCGAACGCATATCGATCACCATCGGCTCTCGAACACTGCATGTCCAAATCCGCCGATCGATCCTTGAAGGACGCAGTGGTGACGGCCAAGGCCTTGCCTGGATCATTGACGATGTCACCCAACAGCAAATCGCTACTAAAGCACGTGACCAGTTCTTGATGACGGCAACGCACGAACTGCGCACTCCGCTGAACAATCTGCAGGCGTATGCCGAAGCACTGCAGGAAGAAGACGACTTGGAAGTCGACAAGCAACGAGAATTCTGCAACGTCATCGTGTCAGAATCGCATCGATTGGGCCGCTTGGTCGATCAACTGCTGACGGTTGGCCAGATGGAAGCCGGATCGATGGTCGCCAACCGACACGAGTTGGAGATGTTGCCAATGGTCGAATACGCGACCGAGCAAATGATCGCGATGGCGGCGAAAAAAGAGCAAAAACTGTTAACCGATTTTGCCCCGAAGTTGCCCACCATCTTCGGCGACCGCGACAAACTTCAAGCCGCCTTGGTCAACTTGGTCGGCAACGCGGTCAAGTACACACCCAATGGCGGTGAAGTGATCGTTCGCAGCGGCGTCGACGGCGATTTTGTTCGCATCGATATCCAAGACAACGGTCCAGGGATCGCACCCGAAGAACAAGCAAAAGTGTTCGACAAGTTTTACCGTGGCAGCAACGCGACGGACTCCGACGAGCGCGGCAACGGACTGGGACTGGCGTTCACTCGCGAAGTCGTCCGCATGCACGGTGGCGAAGTCGAATTGGAAAGCAAGATTGGCGAAGGCTCCACGTTCACGGTCCGGTTGCCCATCGGCGGCCAGTCTCGATCCGGAATCTAATCCAAAAACGCAAAAATTTCACGGGGAAACATCATGACTACCATTCAACGCCACGGATCGATCACCGTGTTGCGACCCCAAGGCCCATTGCGTGAAGAAAACCTTGAGATATTGGACGAGGATTTTCGGCCGCAATTAACCGGCGGCGTTCCACGTGTCGTGGTCGATTTAACCGAGACACCGTTGATTGACGGCGCGGGCCTGGAATGGATCCTTGATCTGGACGAAGAATGCTGCCGCCGCGGTGGAAGCGTTCGTCTTTGTAGCGTTGGTGAATTGTGTCGCGATCTCTTGCGAATCACTTGCGTCGGCTCTCGCGTCCAACAGTTCAAAGACCTGACAGCTGCCCTTGGCAGCTACGCATAGGTAAACCGGGATATCAAAATGAGCAAAATGATTCCTATCGATGCCGATGATCAGGTCAAACCTGTTTTCGTTGTGCCATCCGATCGTGACCCGGCGACCGAGACGGCCAAGGTGCAGTTGGGCCAAAGGCTGGTCGGTGCTGGATTGATCCGCGAAGATCAATTGGAAACCGCTCTTGAACACCAGCGAGCCGAAGAAGACCGTCTGCGCGCCCTGTCGCAACAACAGGGAACCGCATCACAAGGCAGAACAAAACGAATCCGCTTTAAGCGACTTGGTGAAATCGTTGCGGAACTTGGCCTGGTAGACGAAGCCGACTTGCTGCCGTTGCTGGGCGAGCAACTTGGCGTCGAAGGCGTTCGATTACGCGAAGGTCTAATCGATCCCAACGCCGTGCGTCTGATTCCCCGCGACTATGCCGAACGGCTAAAAGTGCTTCCGCTGATGCGGATTCGCGACGAATTGACCGTCGCGATGGCCGACCCCCAAGACTTGGCGGCAATCGACACGATCAGCCGACTAAGCGGTTGTCGTATTCGCCCCGTGTTCACACTGGTCGCTGGCATCGAACGACTGTTGCCGCGATGTTACGAAGAAGACTTTACAGTCGATAGTGTTACGGCAGACCTGGACGTCGAACAGCTGGAACTGGAAGCCGATACGATCGACCTGGATCTGCACGGCACGCAGCAGTTGGCCGAAGGCAGTCCGGTTATCAACTTGGTGAACTACGCCATCATTCAAGCGGTTCGCCAGGGCGCAAGCGATATCCACATCGAAGCCGGCCAAAAGTTCACTTCTATTCGTTTTCGAATCGACGGCTCACTTCGCGAAGTCATGAAACCGCGCAAAGACATGCACGCCGCAATCGTCTCGCGTGTCAAAGTGATGGCCAAACTTGACATCGCCGAACACCGTCAACCACAAGACGGTCGCTTGCATGTTCGAATCGCACGACGCGACGTTGACTTGCGAGTCAGCACGCTACCAACCGTCTTGGGCGAAAAAGTCGTGATGCGTGTTCTGGATCGCCAGAACATTACTTTTGACCTGAATCGATTGGGGCTGCCAACCGAGTCGCTGGGAAAGGCCAGGCGAATGCTCTCGCGGCCACACGGTCTAGTTCTTGTGACTGGTCCAACCGGTAGCGGAAAAACCACAACCCTTTACAGCGCGATCGAGCTGATCAAAGGCGTCGAACGAAATGTGATCACGGTCGAAGACCCCGTGGAATACCAACTTGAACTGATCAACCAAGTCCAAGTGCAAAACGAAACGGGCGTTAGTTTCGCCCACGCTTTAAGAAGCATTTTGCGTCAGGACCCCGATGTGATCATGGTCGGCGAAATCCGTGACCGCGAGACCGCTGAAACTGCCATCCAAGCCGCCCTGACAGGCCACCTGGTGCTCAGCACGCTGCACACCAACGACAGCGCATCGGCAATCACTCGCTTGTTGGACATGGGTGTCGAACGGTTCAAGATCGCGGCCGCACTGGTCGGCGTCATCGCCCAACGGTTAATGCGAAACCTTTGCGAAAACTGCCGCGAGAACTACTACCCATCCTCAAAGCTGCTCGAAGAATTGCATTTCAAAGGTGATTCGCGGACCGCTTTCGCGCGCAGTCGCGGTTGTTCGGCGTGTTACGAATCTGGCTACAAAGGCCGTAGTGGTATTTACGAATTATTCGAGTGCACGCCCGAAATCCGAGCTCTCATTAACTCGGATTCAAATCTCGATCAACTGCGTGCCGCACATGTCGGCCCGACGTTGTTGTCGGAAGGCCTGCGTTTGGCAGAATCTTGCACAACCAGCCTGGAAGAAGTCGGGCGAGTCACGCTGACTGACTGATATCGCTCCGGCCACAAAACGTTTCACAAAAACCTGGATTAGCAAAACAAAAAGATCCGCTGAAAAATGATTTCTGCCTTCGCACCCTACGATTCCAGCTCAGATGACGACGTGCCCGTGGTCGTTTCGTCGACCGGTGCGCTAAAATCGCAGAATCTATCTAACGTTAGCGGATCGCGCTCAGATTCATTCAAAGGCCTTCCCGTTCCAGGTTCTCGAGTGCTGTTGGTTTTGAACCAGCTTGCAGTGATGACCCAAAACGGCGTGGAGCTGGCAGAAGCATTGGCAAGCGTTACAACCAACTGCATCGACAAACGACTCGCCAGTTCGCTCGAAAAAATCTATCACGCCGTCAGCAGCGGCAGTACTTTTTCGGGAGCGATCGCCACCTACGGTCACTTTTTCCCGGACACTCTTGCCCCCATGATTGCGGCGGCCGAAGAAACAGGCGAAATCCCAAGCACGCTTGCCAAAGTCAGCGTACGAATGCGCGGCGAACTGGAGATGCGCGGAACGATTATCGGCGCGTTAATCTATCCCGTCATCCTGATCGGCGCCAGTGCGGTCGTCATGAGCGCCTTGGTGATCGGTGTGCTACCACAATTCAGCAAAGTGTTTACATCAATGGGGCGGCCTGTTCCCGCGACCACTCAGTATTTGTTGTCGTTCGGCGATCTCTGTCGCGCCAACTGGTTTTGGATCATCCCTTGTATCGTTGGCGGAATGATCGCGTTATTTTGTTTACGCAAGCACGATTGGATTCGTCGTCCGATTGGGTGGCTGCTGATGTATGGGCCCATGATTCGCAACGCCTATCGACCGCTTGTCGCTGGCCGAACCTTTCGAACCATCGCCTCCATGGTGCGTGGCGGCGTTCCGTTGCTGCAAAGTGTCCGGTTGGCCAGAAAAGCCACGGCGGATCACTACTGGCAAAGTCTCCTGGTAAATGTCGAAACCAACTTGATCGACGGTCTCACGGCAAGCAACGCGATGGGGGACTACGATTTTTTGCCACCCGAGGCAACGCAAATGATGGCGACAGGAGAGCGTACCGGGCGCGTGGGCGAAGTCCTTGAGGACATTGGGTCGTTTTACGAACAAGAAGGCGGCCGAAAAATCAAACGCCTCGTTGTCGCGTTCGAGCCAATCATCATTTTATGCATGGGCGTCGTCGTCGCTGGAATTGTGATGTCGGTCATGCTTCCACTGTTGGACGTTTCGACCGTCGGAAGATAACGATTACGCGGCTTGCAACGAGCAAACGCTGCCGCAACCCACGCCACGACTGGACTCCTGTGCTTGTCAGTTGAATAGACGGTGCCAGTGACCTAAATCACTGTAGAAAATAGATTCCATCCAAACTCAATGACATCTACTAAATCCCAATCGACTTTCGCTAACCGGATCGCCCGGCTGCGCTCTCCGTTTGCGCACGCGAAAAGTAGTTTCGTAGGGATCGAAATTGGCGTCGACACCGTTTCCGTTGCCGCGCTTGCCTTGAAACCTACCTTGAAAGGCAAACGTGAATCTGGTTCTCTGCAATGGCGAACAGACTATCGCTTTTCTACCGGCATCGATCCACTGTCAGCCCCAAGCCCGCAGTGGATCTCCCGCACCATCGATGCCTTGGTTTCCCGATTGCCGAGATGCGTAGAAGGCAACGAAAACATTGCCGCCATTTCACTCCCGCTGCCTTGGGTTCATCACCAAGTCGTGCTGGGTACGGAATTGGAGTCCAGCCAATCGCAATGCGATGCCATGTTTGGCAATTCCATGTTCCAAAGCGATGCTCACTTGAGCCACTGGCCCGTCGTTGGACTACAGCACGGTCAGCCAAACCAAGATGATCAATATGTTGTCGCGGCAACAGCCGAACAAGCCGCTTGCCAAATCGCTCAGGCGATCCAAGAGGTGGGGTATCGCGTAGAAAGTATCCTTCCTCACGGCGTTGCGCTCGTCCAAGCAGCTGTGCCACTTACTTCGGTCCAGGCTCAATGCGTCGTCTACTGCAACCGCACCGGTGGCATCGTCGCCATGAACAACGGATCTAGCTGCGGACTTTGTCGCGTCTTGCCAGCCGTTCCGGCTCAAGTCATCAGAGACATCGACGAAAACCGACTCGCACTACACGATGTTCGACCATGGTTGTCTGATATTGCGGCCGAAATAAATGCGACCATCCGATATTCCAATCGCGCGAACATGCAAAAAGATGCCAGTGAACCGATTCTGATTTGCGGTGACATCGTCAGCATTCCCGGGGTCGATGTTGTTTTGGCCAAACTAACCAACCAGCCGATCGCAACGTGGACTTATCGCGGTCGCAAACGCCCGAACCGACGCAGCGGCGGCCCTGGCACACAAACCACTGCGAAGGTGGCCGGTGATTCGCTGTGCGCGCTCCCGCTGTCGCTAGCCTACCATGCAAGCAGCCTTGCCAGAGAGGCCCAAGCATGAGTACTACGACAACGAATCACACTCAATCACATAATGACGCACAGAGCCAATCCAGCACGGTAACTCCGGGCGTCGGAAATGGACGTGACGGCGAACACGAAATTGCTGTCGACCATCCGGCCGTAGATCCGAAGTGGCAATCATTTCAAATGCTGCCCAAACGGTTCTCCGTACAACGTCGGGCGAAACGTGTTATGTACGCTTGGTCTTGTATTCTGTTTGCCTTGTTCTCGCTTTTCTGCGGTGTCACGGCCACGTTCTATGTGCATGGAAAAAAAGCCATCCGCAGTAACGAAGCCATCGTCGCCCAAGCCACGCCGCTGTTGCGATTAAAGAATGAGACGACCAAGCTGAAGCAACAGAATTTGAAAATTGGAAACTGGAGTCGCTCGGTTGCATCGGCCCGGCCCGACGATAGCTTGCTACAAACACTTGCCGCCGTCTGCTCGGCAACGGCTTCTGATGTAAACGAAATTGACATCAAGACGGTCCACATCAAACTGGCACTCGAAACCCCAGAAACCGTCACCGTGACACCAACATGGGCAAAGTCACAGTTGCAAATTACAGCGGATGTCGTCGGACAACAAACGGCCCAAGAGTGGGTCGATCGCATCAACGCATCGGAGCGTACAAGCGGCGTCGAAATACAATTGTCAGCAGCTGGCAAATGGGTTGACGGAACGATTCAATTGATAGGTGAACCCACCGCGACAAGGGTCCTGCCGTGAACACGAACTCCAGCAAAAACAATTTCGCATCCAATTGGCTGATGAATTTGTTCTCTACTCCCAGTCGATGCCACGTTGTCGGCGGTGTGATCGCATGTTCGCTGATCGTCGCGTCGGTATGGATGAGTGCCAAAGGCCGCGAAGTGTTTCGAGACCGCAAGCACTCCCAGTACAAAATCACCGAGTCGACACAGTTGATATCTCAGGCGTCCAGCCTGAGGTCTGAGCATGAATTGGAACTGAATCTTTCCAAACGCTACGAAACCGAACTCGCGGAAATCAGACAGTGGTTACCCGAGTCAGTCGATTGGAAAACCTCCAAGCAGATGATCAAAGATTTGGCGGAAAAATCTGGAGTTCAAATGCTCTCCGCTGAACGCAAATCAAGCCACTTGGGCAGTCGCGTGCACGTTCTATCCGCAAAGTGCGAAATGAATGGCACTTACTCGCAGATTTGCAAATTCATCCATTCCCTCACAGAGTCGTCCGAGCCGGTTTGGTGCGACAGTGTTCAGTTGAAACGCAATGAAAGAGTTTCAAAGCCAGGCGAAGCAATTCGATGCGACGCAACGTTGACTCTGCGAATGCCGTTTGTTGGCGACAATACCGCTGCTGAAAAATTGTTTCATGGAGAGCCCGTCCATGCCATCTAAAACAGACCCAGCCGCAAACGCAAAGAAAACGAAGCAACACGTGATTGTGGTTTTGCTGCTAATTGGTTTGCTGATTGCAATTGTGACTCAACCTGACGATTCGCCAGCGAAATCAAACACTACCGAATTGCAGATTACGAACGTCAAGACAACGAGCGCCAAAAAGAAGCCAGAGAAAAAGCAACTTGCGCAAGACTATGCCAAAGTCACCAAATTGCCCGAGGCGGAGTTAAACACGATCATCGTCGAAGATCTTTTTGCGGTTCGTGAAGCTGATAGAGTTGACCCAGAATCCGAAGAGCCTGAATTTCAACCACTGAGAGTTCAGGCGATTTACGGTTCTGACGCCAACAAAGCAGCATTGGTTGATGACAAGCTGGTACGAGCTGGCGATATTTTGCCAGACGGCCGCAAAGTTCTCAGCGTAACGGACTCAGGCGTCGAACTGCAGCAGCAGTAGAAGCACGGTTGCGACGGTGTGAAACGTTTGATGAAACACGCTTGATTCGTTTGACTACCAACGAACGAAGCGGATTTCGTTCGAATGCCTGAATTTCTGTCTATTTCTATCGGGCAGCCGCTCTTGGTTAGCCGATGTCTCCACCTAGCGACTTTGTCGGTTGCGCCGGTCTGCACGGATTTTCCGATTTTTAGGAAACAGTACGAACCGGCAATCTGCGCCAACACCAGGGGGTTTACGGCGGGCGATGCGAACTTATGTCATCATGATTACCAACCCACGAAAGGCGTGGGCAACATTGATGTTGCTCTCGTTCGCGGCGTTGCAATTCGCCGCATGTGCAGTGCTCGGCAACTCTGCTGCGCATGCCCAATCGCCGAACGAACCTGATGTCAAAATCATTCGGCGACCAAAGATAACGTTGCAGCAAAACGTTCCTGCGCCAGAGCTAGCAACCACAAAGCTAACGACTCCCACAACCGAATCGCCCAATCTAAAGCCGCTGCAAAGCGTTCAAGCGAAACCGGAACTTCGCGTACCCGAACGTCGCATACC
>CAZZDZ010000165.1:6288-12402 GCA_964652675.1 uncultured Pirellulaceae bacterium | reverse complement strand
ATTCACTTGCTGGCGCTGCGTGCTAATAAACCTTCTAGCTTCAAACGATCTAAGCAATCAGCGCGATCCCACAAAAAAACCTCTTCCGCAAAAGCGGAAGAGGTCTGCTTAACTTATCAACTGATCGAAATCAGTGTTTGTGGTCAAAATCTGGTTCCTTGCCTTCGTACGCTTTGTAGAGAGCGAAAATCGCTTTTTCCAGCGCTGCCGCCGTCTCAGGATCTGCAGATTGTTTGCACTTCATCGCCGCGATGATCACTTTGTGTGCGGCGACCAACTGTTCCATGTACTTTGGATTGTCAGGCTTGATTCGCTGAGCCAAGAAGTAGGCTGAAATGGTGTTCTGAATTTTTGTTGCGTGCTCTTCCTTGGTCACAACCCAACGAGTCATTTGGTTCACCGCTTGCGCGTCGGCAGCGCCGCCAGAAAGTTCAGCGAGTTGTAATTGGCTTTTAGAAATCGTGTGCTCGTCTTCAAGCATTTGCTCAAAACGAAGCTGATCACCATAGATTCCACAAGGAACTTGGCAGTGAGCCATCGCGAACGTGGCAGTCGTACAAAGCAGGGCAACGGCAAGTAATGTTCGATACATTTGAAACTCCAATGACGTTTGGTTGTTTGGCGGTAGGACCTGAAAACTCGTAACTCCAAACACTCGTGTGCCTGAAGAGCGACCAACAATATAGACGCGTCGCCGCCATGACGCAGTATGCCTCCGATTGAATGTCATTCCCCAGATCTTTACCGCCTCGGACCACGCGAACACCCGCAATATGCGGGGAAAATGTTGACCAAAAGCGAATTTTGGTGTTGCCAAAACGCATCATCGATTGCCCGCAATTGCCGCCTGCTCGACATAATCGCGCAAATTGTGAATCTCGTCATAAGCTTAGCGATCTTTTGAACACTACTCACCGCAAGCTTTTGACCTCAACCAACTTTGATCCCACGTTTATTGCGTCGGAATACGCGACCGCGTGGGATTAGTTGGGCTTTCTACTGCATCCTCTTGGCGCTCGTTTCGCACGTTCTCGTGAGCCAACTGGAGTATCAAGCTATGACAAATCAACCAATGAACGATCCGATTCAAAATATCGAATCATCCGTACGCGGATACGCCCGCCTGTTTCCCGCTGTCTTTCAATCAGCAAAAGGTTCGCACCTTTACGACGCGGATGGTCGTTGCTACATCGATTTTTTCTGCGGCGCCGGCACACTGAACTACGGCCACAATAACGATCGTGCCAAAGACGCACTGATGCGGTACATCGAATCCGATGGCATCCAGCACTCGCTTGACACCGTCACGTCGGCAAAAGTCAAATTCATCAACCGTTTTGAACAGTTGATCCTCGCACCACGCGGACTCGACTACAAACTTCAGTTCACCGGCCCCACTGGCACCAATGCGGTCGAAGCCGCCGTGAAGCTCGCTCGCAAACACAAGAAGCGTTCACACATCATTGCGTTCACGCACGCCTACCATGGCCACACGCTCGGTTCGCTATCACTGACTGGTAACGATTATTATCACAACGAATTTTACGGTGACCGAAACAATGTTTCGCACCTGCCGTTTGATGGGTACATGGGCGACGTCGACACCAGCATTTTGCTGGAAAAAATGATCGAAGACCCAAGCAGTGGTGTGCCAGTTCCCGCCGCAATCATTTTGGAAACCATTCAAGGCGAAGGCGGCATTAACGTCGCAAGCGATCAATGGCTGAAACGCGTTTCAGAAGTCTGCAAGAAGCACGACATCTTGCTGATTGTCGATGACATCCAAGTTGGTAATGGCCGCACCGGCAAATTCTTTAGCTTTGAACATGCAGCTATCACTCCCGACATCGTCTGCTTGTCAAAGTCGCTGGGCGGTGGGCTTCCGCTTTCACTGGTTCTGATTCGCCCCGATTGCGATGCCTGGCAACCAGGCGAACACACAGGCACTTTCCGTGGAAACAATCTTGCATTTGTCGCTGCCGAAGCGGTGTTGAGCCATTGGGGCGATAGCAATTTCGAGAAACAAATCGCGTTGCGTGGCAATGTCGTTCGCGAACGGTTGTTGCAGTTAAAAGACAAGTTTTCGCAGCGCAATTTCGACGTCCGTGGCCGAGGCATGATCTGGGGCTTGGATGTTGGCAGCGGGGAAACCGCCAAAAAAGTCATCGGACAGTGCTTTCAAAATGGCCTGCTGATCGAATCATCTGGGGCGGATGACGAAGTCCTGAAGGTGATGGCCGCGCTAACCATCGACATGACAACGTTGGACGAAGGCCTACTGATTTTAGAATTGGCTCTTGGGTCGGTTCTTTCAAATGCAGCTACTCCGGCGGCTCCTGTCAGCTCGTTCTACGTGCTCGATCCATCCAACATCGTCCCTCAGTAAATTTCTATGAATACTGACGCTGCAGACCATCGCCCAACTGCTGTTCCGTGTGTCGTTGATCAAGGCGAAGAGCTGATTGCTTTTCCAATCTTGTTTCAAAAACAAGACGACTTGACGCCAGATCGTCTCGCCGTCGTACACGAGAACCGCGAACTGACTTATGCAGACTTGCATGCGTTGACGATGCGTTTCGCCAGCGAATTGCGCTCTCGCGGCATCGGCAAAGGATCGTACGTTGGCCTTTGCATGGACCGTTCTCCAGAAGCGATCGCGGCGATGTTGGGCGTACTCGCTTGCGGCGCGGCGTTCGTCCCGCTGGATCCCGAATACCCCGTCGACCGACTCGCCTACATGGTATCGGACGCTTCGATCAGTGTCGTCATCGCACAAGGCAACTATCGGCAACTGCTTGAGACCGGTTTGGCGCAAGCCTCCGAAACGATCGAACATGATATCCATTGGATCCAAGACACTCCGGCCGAGCCGAAATCAACGTTCCAGCCGATCGACATCGCGCCAGATGACATGGCTTACGTCATGTACACGTCCGGTTCGACCGGCAAACCAAAAGGCGTTCAAATCCAACACCGTGCGTTGGCCACCTACTGTTTCGCCGACATCGATATCTACGAAGTCGTCCCGGACGATAGAACGCTGCAGTTCAGCACTCTGAATTTCGACATCGCAATCGAAGAGATTTTTCCTCCGCTACTGACCGGCAGTTGCATCGTCGTTCGTCCCTTGGGCCGCAGCGATCGGCAAAACGAACTTTCCGATATCGTCAACCAACATGGTGTCACGGCGATTCACTTGGCAACCGCCTACTGGCACGAGTGGGTGGATTTGATGATCGCAGCAGGCGACAAAATCCCCGAAACGATCCGCCTGATGATCGTGACTGGCGAAAAAGTCTCCGTCGAACACTATCGTCGCTGGCAAAGTATCTGCGACCACGAAGTGCTGTGGTGCAATGCGTATGGACCGACCGAAGCGACCGTTAGCGCGACCGTATTCATCCCAGATGATTCGTTCGACGCACCAAATATGCCCATCGGCAAACCGATGAAACGCTACGACGCATTCATTTTGAACGACAAAATGCAAGAAGTCGCAGATGGCGAAACGGGCCAACTGTTTGTTGGCGGCCCCGCTCTTGCACTGGGTTACTTGAATCGCCCGGATTTGACCGAAAAGGCGTTCGTGGACGTGGAACTTGGTGGTGAAACGCAAAAACTGTACTGCACCGGTGACCTAGCCCGCTGGCTTGCCAACGGCGACATCGACTTTGGCGGCCGCATCGACCACCAAATTAAACTTGGATCGTATCGAATCGAACCCGGCGAAATCGAAGCCGCGTTGGACCAACACGATGGCGTTCTGGAATCCTTGGTTAGCTACGACCAAATCGAAAACAAAAAGTTTCTGATCGCATACGTGGCGACGGGCGGACGAAAAAACACGGCGGCCGAGCTAGCGAATTTTCTGCGTGATCGATTGCCTCCCTACATGATTCCAGCTCGCTACGTTTTTGTGGACGCGTTCCCCAAAACGATTAACGGCAAAATCGACCGCAAGGCGCTCCCAGATCCAAGCACCAGTTTGGTCGCACGTGATTCGGGGTACGTTGCACCAAGAAGCGAACTGGAAACGACACTTGCCACATTATTCCAAGACGTTTTGAACGTTCCCGAAATCGGGATTCACGATGACTTCTTTTTGATGGGCGGCAGTTCGCTATTGGTCACCCAAGTCGTCACGCGACTGACCACCAAACTGAAACTGCAATTACCAGTTCGTGACTTTTTTGCAAACCCGACTGTTGCAACGGCTGCAAAGCACATTCGTTCGCTGATGAATTCGGACGGATCCGACACGGATGAACTGGCCGATGATGATTCGGATATCGTCGCTCAACGTTCACGACTGCCGCACATCCACGCCGACTATTTCGAAAGCGCTGGCAGCCGTCTGTTTTCGATGCGATACCAGCCACAGACCGAACGAAAAGAGCACGCTGTTTTGATTTGCCCAGCCTATGGCAGCGAATACCAGCGTTCCTATCGCAATTTGCAGCAGTTCGCGGTTCAATTGTGTCAGGCGGGCTTTGATGTCCTGCGTTTCGACTACGCGTCAACCGGTAACTCCCAAGGCAGCTGCGACTCTGCTACCTGTGAACGATTCAAAACCAATATTGCTGACGCAGCGAACTACCTTCGCGAACAAGTCGGGTACAAGCGTCTGAGTATCGTTGGAATACGCATCGGCGCCACCCTCACTGAGCTGACTGACGTCCATGACGTCGAAAAGACGATCTTGTGGGATCCAATCATCGACGGGAATGCGTATTTGGAAATGCTGGAGGATTTTCATTCCCAATCACTTAGCAATTTGGTCAATTTTAATCGTCCCCGGCGTCGTTCGGCTGTCGACCAGTTGTTTGGTCACAAAATGAACTCAGCCAAACGCCATTCATTCGCTCAACTGGCATTGCCAAGCCTATCGAAAAATCCAAATCAACTGGTCGTCACTAGCGCAGGATATCGCGATGCCGAAACCGGCTTTGATTCGATCACCAGCGAAGCCGTGGTTTGCGAAACAACCGATGCGATTCTGTGGCACGACCTACAACATGCCAACAGCGCATTTTCGTCGCCCAATATCTATCGCGAAATGATTCAATTTCTGACCGGAGACCAAGCCTAATGGACCATGCAGTCGTTTTCGGAAAGTACCAGAACTTAGTGGGTACCGTGACCGAACCAATCGGAGAACCGTCATCGGTCGCCGCTATCTTTTTGACAGCAGGCATGTTGCACCATGCGGGCCCCTATCGCTTGCACGTGGATCTGGCTCATGAAGTTTCCAAGTCCAACATTCTCTCGATCCGTTTCGATCTATCGGGAATTGGCGAGAGCCTGGGTGTGGGCCAGGGCGGTCGATCGATTGATCGCGCCGCAAACGAAACCGCCCAAGCGATGGACTACTTGAGCGAGAAGTATGGGATCAAAAAGTTCGTCTTATTCGGGCTGTGCAGTGGCGCCGATGACAGCGTCCACACAGCGTTGACCGACAAACGAGTCGTCGGGGTTGTGGCTTTAGATGGCTGCGGCTATCGCACCAAGCGTTTTTATTGGCATCGATTGGTTTCACACTACGCACCACGTTTGATGATGCTGTCGAAATAGACTGCACTAATAAAGCGTTCTATCGGGACATCGGATGGTACGCCTAATTCACTGCAAATGGGAACGGACGTTCGTGAGTTCCCGGACTGCGATGTCGCCGAATCTGTATTTCAGTCTTTGGCGGACCGCGATGTCCGAATGCACTTTGTCTACACTGGCGGCGTTGCAGAATACTACAACTATGCAGATCAGTTCTTTGACATGTTCCAAAATGTCCGCTGGAACGAAAACGCATCAACGACGTTCTTTCCGCACATGGATCATGTCGCGATGCTCTGCGACGACCGAGAACAGTTGGTACGTGATGTAACGACCAACATCGTTTACATGGCAAAGAATGCCGACATCAAATCAAGCGATCCTGACGTGCAATCACCGGTTGTAATTGCACCCGCTATAGATTCAGCGGTGGGCGCCGCAGGTATCTCGTCCATGACGCCGACTTCCTAACATCACGACGTCAGTTTAAGTCGATTTAGAATCATCACCTTAGAGTAGTTGCTCTTTGGAAACCAAGTTTCACGACTTTCGTACTCGTACTCG
>CAZZDZ010000165.1:0-6188 GCA_964652675.1 uncultured Pirellulaceae bacterium | reverse complement strand
CGCTCCGCTGCGTAGGCGTCTGGATCCGGCAAATCGACTTGCTCTGGGTCCGCCCCTTTCATTAGACGTTCTAGGAACGGTCGGCACCATCCGCAACCGGTGCCAGCACCATAGCACTCCGAAAGTTGGCTGGTGACCTTTGGCTTTTCGGCGCGGATGAACTGAATGATTTTACGTCGCGAAACGTGAAAGCACAGGCATACGTTGTCGTCGTCTTTCACTGACCCGATCCGTTGGTTATCAACCAAGTCGCAAGGACGCAGGCATCTAAATAATGGGGAATGTCCAGTCGCTCGTCGGCTGTGTGAATATTCCGCTGGCCGCAACCCAGCGTAACCGCTGCGATTCCGTGCCGAAACAACCAGTTCGCATCCAGCCCTCCGTTGCAGACTTCTGCGATCGGCTCGCGACCGACAACTTGAATCGCTTGCTTGGCGGCCGCGATCGATGGATGATCGTCTTCCAGTCGAAATGCTTCATAGTCAACGCGCGAAGTAAACTCGACGCTCCCGCAATTGCCTTCGTGATTCTTAACTTCGCTGGCTGCTTTCTCGAATGCGTCGCGGATTTCGGCAACGATTTTCGTTCGCAGTTCGGCGTCGTGACTGCGTGCTTCCGCTCGCAGCGTGACTTCTGGGGTCACCACATTTGTTGCTTCACCGCCGTTAAAGACACCCACGTTGGACGTTCCAAACTTGCCATCTTTTTCGATCTTGCCGTGCCAACCGCGTGCGTCCAAGTCGGCGATGGCACGCGACGCCATCACGATCGCGCTGGCTCCTTTTTCGGGTGCTGCACCGGCGTGCGATGGAATTCCTGTAACTTTGATCATGATTCGCTCGCCACCGATGGCGCCGGTCACAATTTTTTCGACATCGCCACCGTCAAAGTTGAACGCACGGTCGACTTTGCCAACCATGTCGATATCCAGATTACGAGCACCGTGCAGGCCGATTTCTTCTTGAACGAAAAAACCGACGACTGCTGGCGGAAAGTTCTCGTCGCCAAGTTTCATTCGTTCCACAACGGCGGTCAGAATCGCGCAGCAACCGCCACGGTCATCGGCTCCAAGTCCCGTCGCCACACTGCTTTTGACTTCGTCACCATCCACGACTGGCTGAGCGCCGGAGCAAATCGGGACCGTATCCATGTGCGCCGACAGCATGGTTCGCGGGCCATCGCCGTTTCCAGGAAGCGACACGATTAGGTTGCCACAGTTTCCTTTAGGATCGGTTCGCGTTCCGGCGCTATCGTACTGGATGTTGGATGGATCGACGCCAGCGGCGACCAGGGTATCCTCGATTGCTTTGGCGACCGCAGCTTCGTCACCGCTCAGTCCAGGGATCTGCGTGATCGCGAGGAAGCGTTCCAGGGCCGAGTCTTTGTTGATGTCGGGCGCGTCGGTTTGGGAAACTGGCATCGTATGGGTACACTTCAGAGGGACGTTTTTAGTTTGATTGATTTTAAAACCAAAAAGGTTTCACGTAGCGGAAGTCGTTAAAACGTTCGCTACGCCACCTACATAAATTAACGCATTTCCTGACTTTTGCCGACTCGACTGATCGTGAACTTGCCCGTTGTCGAAACGAATTCTTCTGAAAACAGCTCTGGCGAACCCGATTCTCGGGTTCACTTGTTGAATCTGGACTCGGACCAGTTGAAACAATGGCTCAGCGAACACAGTCAGCCTGCGTTTCGCGCCAAACAAATCCAAGAGTGGTTGTACCAGCGTCGAGTATTCGACTTTCAGAAAATGACCAATTTGCCAGCCACCCTGCGTGACTTGCTGGAACAATCGTTTGTCGTGTTCTGTGCGACTGAGTCCGAAGCGGTTGAATCGAACGATGGCACCGAAAAATTGCTGGTGCGATTGGCCGACGGGGGTGAAGTCGAATGCGTTTTGCTACGCGATGGGACTCGACGCAGTATCTGTGTCAGCAGCCAAGTGGGTTGCGCGATGGGTTGCGTTTTTTGTGCCAGCGGTTTGGATGGCGTTGATCGCAATTTGACTCGCGGTGAAATCCTGGAACAAATGCTGCGACTGCAGTTACGTTTGGACGAAGGCGAAAGGTTAAGTCACATCGTGATGATGGGAATGGGTGAACCGCTCGCCAATTTGGACAACGTCCTGGGCGCCCTATCGATGGCAAAGGCGACCGAGGGGCTGGGCATCAGCCCGCGGCGGATCACGATCAGCACAGTCGGGCTACCTGCGGCAATCGACCGGTTGGCCAAGAGTGGTGTGCCCTACAATTTGGCCGTCAGTTTGCACGCTCCCAATAACGAACTGCGAAGTGAATTGGTGCCCGTGAATCGTAAGATCGGTATCGATGCGGTGCTGGATGCTGCCGACAGGTATTTTGAGGCAAACGGGCGGCGGCTAACGTTTGAGTATGTTTTGCTGGGAGGATTGAACGATTCGACCGAACAGGCGAAAGAGTTGGTTGGCGTTTTGCGCCATCGCACGGTGATGCTGAACGTGATCCCCTACAACAAAGTCGAAGGGTTGCCTTACGAGACGCCCAGCAAGAAAGCGATCGCGAATTTTCGACAAGTGCTGGAGACCGGAGGAATCAACGTCATGTTCCGCCAACGCAAAGGCGACGAGATCGATGCAGCTTGCGGGCAACTGAGACGTAATCGAGCGAAGCTGTAGGCGGTGAAGGCTGGTTGCTTCGGCCTACACGTTCCCGCCTACATTGTTTTTAGTTTTTTGATGGCTTGTTTCATCGCGGCGTGATCGATCTCGTGAACGTTCACGGGTTCTCCGACGGCTTTTAGCATCGTGATCGTCAGCCGACCTCCTAGGTGCTGTCGGAATTCTTCCAGGCCTTGCATCAGTCGATCAACCGGATTCAACGCGTCATGCCAAAGGCTCATTCCCATCTGAGTCAAACACTCGCAAACTTTCGCGGCATCAGATTCGGGGAAACCAAGCTTGATGGACGAATAGATGCAATCGATTGCGACACCAATCGCAACAGCTTCGCCGTGACGGATGCTGTAGTTAGTGATCGGTTCCAGCCGATGTGCTGACCAATGCCCAAAGTCCAGCGGGCGAGCTTCTAGCATTTCAAATGGGTCGCCACCATCAGTGATATGTTTCAAATGCAGCATACAAGAACGATGGATCGCTCGTGTCGCCAACGTCATATCGCGATCACGAATCGCGGATGCATTTTCGCATAACCATTCAAATTCGCTGCGATCTTTTAGAAGCGAAACCTTCACGCTTTCGCTGAACCCGCTTTGAAAATCGCGGTCCGACAATGTCGTCAACAGGCCCGCATCGTTGACGACCGCCCAGGGCACCGCAAATGTGCCCACCCAGTTTTTTTTGTCAAAATAGTTGATGGCGTTTTTGACCCCGACACCCGAATCGCCTTGGGCGAGCGTGGTGGTGGGCAAACGAACCAATCGCACACCACGATGCGCGACCGCGGCGGCGTAACCGACAGCGTCCAGCATCGCGCCGCCCCCGATCGCAATGACGTAGCTGCGGCGATCCAAATCGTGCTGGTTGATCTTGCCCAAAACCTGCTTTGCGACGTCCGTGGAATTCTTGACGCTTTCGCCTCCGTCCACCAATTCGACCGGACCGACCAGGTTGATGCTTTCGGCGCTACCAAGTTGCTGAGCGATTCGCTGCACTCGATCGCTTGAAGTGGCAACAGGTTTTTCGGCCACCACAAGCACTTTGGCTGGCCCCGCGTTACTGCTTTGCAGCAAATCCAGTAGCTGCGCAAAATCTGCGCCCGCAATTTCGTGACTCACTCTTAGCCGGTGCACGAAAGGCACGGCGAATGAAATGTCGATGGATTGGTTATCGCCGTCAGGCATGAGTCTATTTAGTTTTGGTATCAACAAGAATCATTTGTTCTTGCCATGATTTTTGGCAACGCGTCCGGTTGGCAACACGTCGGGCTACCGTGCAGTGTTAAGGTTTTTCTGATTTCCAGCCACGCCATAGCCAGCGAAGCGAATCGGGGAAAATCGCTCCGCCGTGTTTGCCGTTGTGCGCTCCGTTGCCAAAAACGAACTTGTAGTCGTAGTCTTTGAAGGCCAATGCCTTGGCCATTTGCTTGTTTGCCAGCGGCCAGTTTCCAAATTTGTTGTCTAAGTCGTTTTCGCCATCTTGCAGTAACACACGAATGGGTTTCTTTTCCGATTTGCGAATCATAGGCGGATACGCATGGCCGCCTCGTAAATCTACAAAGCTACCAATGTGGCTGAGCACTTTGCGAAAACTATCTGGGCGAAACCATGCGACGCTCCACGCGCAAATGCCACCGGAACTGTTTCCACAAATCGCTCGCAGTTCGGGATTCTCGGTGATTTGATAATCCTTGCTTACTGCGGGCAAAATTTCGCTCAACAAGAATTCAGCGTAGTCACCCGTCACGCTGTCGTATTCAAAACTTCGGTTTGCGGGCCGGGGATTCCAACCCCGTTTCTCAGGTAGTTCACCTTTGTGGCCTGGATCGATCATGACGGCAATCGTGATGGGCATATCCCCTTTGGCAATCAAATTATCGAACACCACGGGAAGCCGAAAATCACCGCTTCGCCCCTCGAATGCGTGACCATCTTGAAAGACCATCAGCGCGGCTTTCTGTGATCCGTCATATTGCTTTGGCACATAGACGCTGTAACGTCGCTTCGTTCCCGGAAAAACCTTGCTGTTGGTCCATTCGTGCTGCGTGACCTTGCCTTGAGGGACAGCATCGTTTGGCAGCGAATCGGACCCATGGCTGTATTGGTCTGCCTTGGCATCTTGGCAATACACCGCTGGCAGATTCAGACAAAAGGCTGTCAGGAAAAAAACAGCGTAAAAAACGAGGCAAATCGGTCGCATCAGCGGTGACCTTCGTGGGGAGGGGAGGCGGGAACGTGTATTCTAACCTGCCTGAGAATTTTTACCGATAGCCCGAGAATACGAATCAATGCAACGAAGACGTTTAGGCAGTAGTGGTGTGGCGGTCACCGATATTTGCATGGGAACAATGACCTTTGGCCAGCAGTGTGACGAGAAACTGAGCCACGAAATATGCGATCGCGCCTGGGACGGAGGGATCGATTTCTTCGACGCTGCCGAACTATACCCCGTTCCACCGAGTGCGGAGAAGTTCGGTGTGACCGAGGAGATATTTGGTCGCTGGCTGAAAACCAAGCCTCGCGAAGCCGTGATTGTGGCGACGAAGGTCACCGGTCCCGGTCACGGATGGTTCACGCCACCGGTGCGGCACGGACACACGGCGCTAGATCGACACCAAATCATCAAAGCTTGTGAAGATTCGTTGCGTCGCTTGGACACCGACTACATCGACCTCTATCAGACTCACTGGCCCGATCACGGAATGCCCTACGAAGAAGTCCTTGGCGTGCTGAGCGAACTGCGCGATGAAGGAAAGGTCCGTGTGATCGGCGCGAGCAACGAAACCTGTTGGGGCATGATGAAAGCTTGTTGGGCAGCGGATGTCTGCGAAGTCGACCGGTATGAAACGGTGCAGAACAATTTCAGCTTGATCAATCGACGTTGCGAAAGCGAACTGGCTCAAGTTTGTCGACAGGAAGGAATTAGTTTGCTGCCGTATTCACCCTTGGGCGGCGGAGTGCTGACGGGTAAATACCAAGACGGAACCCCCGAAGGCGCACGATTCACGGCGTATTTAAACGGCGACGGCGAACGTCAATTGGCGATGGCCAAGCGTTTTGTGAACGATCGGACTTTGGAAACCACTCGACGTTTGATGGAGATCGCAGATTCGATCGGGACGACGGTCACCGCGTTGGCGGTTGCTTGGAGTCGACAACATGATTTTGTGGCGTCGACCATCATCGGTGCGACCAGCATCGATCAATTGAATGAATCACTACAAGCACGGGATTTGATTCTGGATGACGAAACGATGATGCGGATCGACCAGATAGATATCGAAATCCCAACACCGATGACCGAAGACGGCTTGAGAAGGCTTTAGTGCATTGAGATTCCGACTGCCGAAACGTTTATCGCGAGAGCGGATTTCATTTTTTCTGTTTTCGTTTGCGCCTGATCGACTTGGTCGGAAACGAAAATGAAATGTACATAATCGAGATCACCAGAATCACAAAAAACGGGATCGCCAACATCATCCGTTCCATCGCAAGATGTTCCTTGACCCAAGGAGCCCAGATCGGCAAAGTCA
>CAZZDZ010000164.1:5591-12453 GCA_964652675.1 uncultured Pirellulaceae bacterium | reverse complement strand
CTGAATTCGGATTCATTCTGGTGGCTTACGCCACCAGCTAGGGTTGTGCCGGCCTCCGGCCTAAAAACAACAACCTGTGCGTGCTGGTATTTCGAACGCATGCCCAGATTCAAAAAGTGCTTTGCCGATTATTTGACGGTATGAACCAACAATTGGTTGTGAGCTTGCTTTACGACGCCGGTTCCCGTGACAAAAACGACTTGATCGCCCGATGCTAATTCTGCGTTTTGTCGTCCCCATCGAATCACTTCGTCGATAAACGCTTGGGTATCGTTGATCTGCGAAGCAGCAAATGGCTCGATTCCCCACAACAGATTCATACGCCGCAATGTGGCAACGCTGTCGCTGGCCCCAAGGGTAGGGATTTGCGAACGGCTTTTACTTTTGACCCATGCTGTCGATCCGCTCTTGGTTGCGATCACAATTAGTTTTGCGTCAATCGACTCGGCAATGTTGGTCGCTGCATGAGTGACAGCGGACGTGATCGGGTGAACACGATCGGTGACAGTGGCTGCGGAAATTTCATGAATCAGCTCCTGTTCAGTAGCCAACATAATTCGATTCATCATCTCAACGGCCTTCGCAGGATGATCACCAATGGCGGTCTCGCCGCTTAGCATGCACGCATCGGTGCCATCCAAAATGGCGTTGGCGATATCGCTGGCTTCGGCCCGTGTGGGACGTGAACTATGGTGCATCGATTCCAACATCTGTGTCGCGACGATCACCGGTTTGTTCTTTTCACGACACACACGAATGATCCGTTTCTGTGCGATCGGTGTTTCGGCCACATCAATTTCGACGCCCAAGTCACCGCGCGCGACCATCACCCCGTCAGCAGCGTCCACAATGCTGGACAAATTTTCCAGCGCCTCGGGCTTTTCGATTTTCGCAATCACCAGCGCGCTGGAGCCATGAGTCTTCAAGACTTGATGGAGCGATTGGATGTCTTCTGCGGAGCGAACAAATGACAAACTGATCAGGTCGACTTCGTTCTGAGCTCCCCAGATTGCATTATCGATATCACGCGGCAGCAACGCCGAAACACTCAATTTTACGCCGGGCAAATTGATTCCTTGTCGACTGCGGATCATTCCTCCCGCGACGACCCGACAGACGGCTTTGTCCGCTGTGGCCTCTTCTACTTTTAACGCGACGATGCCATCAGCCAACATGACACGATCGCCGACGTCCAGTTCATCAACCAACTTCTGATAGGAACTGGTCAATTCGTCAGCCGCCCCGGGCTGCTCACCGCGAATAAAAGTCACCGTTGACCCGGTTTTGCATTCGTAGGGATCTTGGTGAAGTTGACCTAGTCGCAATTTGGGTCCGGCAAGATCCAGCAAAACACCTGCCTGAAACTGGGATCGCCGAGATGCTTCGCGGATACTTTCAAGGACCTCCTGATGCTGTTCGCGAGAACCATGGGCCGTGTTGATACGAAAGACATCCACGCCAGCCTGAATCAACTCCATCAACTGTTCAATCTTGCTGCAAGCTGGGCCGACGGTGGCAACGATTTTCGTGCGGGCTTCGTCAAGTGATGGTCGCGACATGGGAGCCTTTCGTGCTTGAAACCGATGGTGGGCAGGCCAAAAACAGACCGACACCCAGATCCTTCACGCGACAATTTAAGGGCTATGCGTCAAGATGCGAGACCAGTCGTTGCAGTTTCATCGCAGGCACATCATTCTAGGCGTAGATTCTTCCCTAACTCTCCCCTTCCCTGCTCTCTTGAAACGCTGGTCATGTCCGATTCTGTCGCTCCCGTCGCGATCATCACCGGAGGTTCTGCGGGCCTTGGTCGCGTGGTGGCGGAGCGTTTTCTGAGTGACGGCTACCATGTTTGGATCGTTGGACGCGATCAAACCAAACTGGACGCAGTCATCAAGCAAGTCTCCAACGAACGCATCAACAGCATCAGCGCTGATTTGAGCTCACCCGCTGAGGTTGCCCAAATGATCAGCACCGTCCAATCACAGTCAGGTCGACTGGATGTTTTGGTGAACTGTGTTGGTGCAAGCGATCGCGGCTTGATCGCAGACTTGGAACCGGAAACACTTGTGTCGTTGGTAAATCAAAATGTCACCACTTCCCTGCTCTGCAGCCAAGCGGCGCTCCCGATGCTGGAAGAATCCGGTGGCGTGATCGTCAACATCGGATCGCTGGCTGCCAAAGTGGGCGCGCGATATATCGGCGGTTACGCGGCAGCCAAACACGCCCTTGCGGGAATGACACAACAAATGCGTTTGGAGCTGAAACCCAAAGGGGTCCATGTTGGCCTAGTCAATCCGGGCCCCATTCGACGCGACGACGCAGGTGATCGGTACAACGAAAAAACAGCGGGACTGCCAGATCAAGCATCCAAGCCAGGCGGAGGAACGCGCGTGAAAGGATTGCCGCCAGAGAAAGTCGCCGCCGCCATTATGAAGTGCGTCAAGAAACGCAAACCGGACATCGTGCTGCCTGGCTACTTACGAATTTTGATTGCAGTTGGCCACGCAAGTCCACGCTTGGGTGATTGGTTGTTACTAAAATTCACTTCTTAAATATCGTGGCCAAACAAGATTTGCTGATACCCTACGAAGGCGATGAGGTCTACGCAGGAACTCACTTTTTCGCCGTTGCAGAGTGTCTGGCTCGGATCTGCATGCCTACTTGAAGATTGGTTCGCAGACCGGGATATTGTTAGCTTGAACAACCGGCTCCCAAATTGGCCCCAAGCGACGCAAATATGACTGCTTTCCCAGACGTCCCCACGATCCAGTACGAAGGCCCCGACAGCGATAATCCACTTGCGTTTCGCTGGTACAACCCTGACGAAATGATCGAAGGCAAATCGATGAAGGACCATTTGCGGTTCTCCATCGTCTATTGGCATACGTTTCGCGGAATGGGCGCAGATCCATTCGGACCGGGAACCGCAGACCGACCTTGGGAAGACGGCAGCGACTCAGTGGCCAACGCGCAGAACCGCGCGCGGGTTGCGTTCGAGTTGTTCGAGAAACTGCAAGCTCCTTACTACGCGTTTCATGATCGCGACGTGGCTCCCGAAGGCAGTTCGCTTGCTGAATCACACAGCAATTTCGACGCCGTCGCCGATGTCTTGGAAGAAGAACAAAATCGCAGCGGAGTGAAACTGCTGTGGGGCACAGCCAACATGTTCTCCAACCCGCGATTCATGCATGGTGCAGCGACCAGCAGCAACGCGGACGTGTTTGCCTACTGTGCTGGTCAAGTTAAAAAAGCGATGGAAGTCACCAAGCGGCTTGGTGGGGAGAACTACGTTTTCTGGGGCGGCCGCGAAGGCTACCAGAATCTGTACAACACCGACATGAAACGTGAACTGGATCACTTGGCCAAGTTCTTTCACATGGCGGTCGACTATGCAAAGGAAATTGGTTTCACCGGTCAGTTCTTGATCGAACCCAAACCCAAAGAGCCAACCAAGCACCAATACGACAGTGACGCCGCGGCTTGCTTGAACTTCTTGCGTGCTTATGACTTGAAAGATCACTTCAAGTTGAACTTGGAAACCAACCACGCCACGTTGGCTGGTCACACGATGATGCACGAATTGGATTACGCCGGCATCCAAGGTGCACTTGGCAGCATTGATGCCAACACCGGTGACATGCTGCTGGGTTGGGACACCGACCAGTTTGGAACCGATTACTACCTGACGACGCAAACGATGTATTACATCTTGAAACACGGTGGTATCGGCAGTGGCGGCGTGAACTTTGACGCCAAAGTACGACGCGAATCGTTCGAGCCTGTGGATTTGTTCTACGCACACATCGGATCGATGGACGCGTATGCCAAAGGCCTGAAAGTGGCTGCCAAGATCCGTGCCGAGCGTGGCATCGAAGACTTCATCACCACACGCTACAGCAGTTGGGACGAAGGCATCGGTGCAAAGATCGAAGCGGGCGAAGTCGGTTTCAAAGAGCTCGAGCAGTACATGTTGGACAAAGGCGAAGCGGACAAAAACATCAGTGGCCGACAAGAGCTGCTAGAAAACGTCGTCAACAAGTATTTGGACCGCGTCTAATCCGGCCAACAAGTTATCCGCTTTGAAAACATAGGCCACGACATGTCTGCTTTTCCACCCAATGCGTTACCGCCTAAAAAGTCAAAGACAATCAACGGCAAGAAGATGTCGTATGTGGAGGTCGGCGAAGGCGATCCAATTGTTTTCCTGCATGGCGTGCCGACATCGTCGTACCTGTGGCGAAATATCATGCCGCACCTCGAAGGCATGGGCCGACTCATCGCGCCCGACCTCATAGGCATGGGCGACTCCGACAAACTTGACAATTCCGGCGATCGTTCGTATTCGATTCCCACACATGTGTCCTACCTGTTTCCCTTGCTGGAAGAACTTGGGTGCACCAGCAATGTGACCTTCGTGCTACACGATTGGGGATCAAGCCTTGGGTTTCACTACGCCGACACACACCGGGACGCCATCAAGGGGATTGCGTTCATGGAAGGAATCCCGGCCGTGTTCCCGACGATGGCCGACTTTCCCACTGGCATCCAAGAAATAATCGGCACCCTCCGCTCACCGGCTGGCGAGAAGATGGCGCTCCAAGACAACTTCTTCATCGAAACGCTTCTCCCGAGCGCGATTCTACGCGACCTGACAGACCAAGAGCACGCCGAGTACCGTCGCCCCTTCCTTGAACCAGGTGAGGGGCGTCGCCCAACGCTCGATGGACCTCGCAATCTTCCTATCGACGGTTCGCCTCAATCATCGATCGACATCATCAACGCATACGGCAACTATCTCACAAATTCTCACGACCTCCCAAAGCTCTTTATCAATGCTGAACCCGGCGCGTTCCTTGTCGAAGGGGCTCGGGAGTTCGTACGAACATGGCCCAACCTGCAAGAGGTGACGGTCGCTGGCGCTCACTTTATCCAAGAAGACAGTCCCGACGAAATCGGTCAAGCGTTGGTGAACTGGTTTTCCAAGCTCTAACTTCCTTGCGCGGCCTGATTCAGCCTGTTTGCAATGGAGGCACCCGTTTCAGAAAGCCAAGCTGGTTGTTGCGGTCTTCGGTCAAAAAGACATCGGATCTTGGATCTGTTCGCCGCCTGATTTGGTTTGCCTACGAATCAAGCTTTCGTTTTGCCCACGCTGCGGCTCCTTTGACGCCAGCGTCGTCGCCCAGTTTTGCTGCTACCACCTCGAAGCGATCTTTGTAGACAGACATCACGTTGCTTCGTGCGGTTTTGCGAACGGTTCCGACAATCAAATCTTCCATCGCTTCGACTAGACCGCCGCCCAGTACGATTTTGTCTGGCGCGAGAATGTGGACAACGTTGGCGACTGCATAGCCGATCGTCTCGGCGGCCTGTTCGACCAATCGCTTGACGACCTTGTCACCTTTCTCCACTGACGCGGACAGCGCCCCGCTGCGGATGTCGGCCAAATCTGTGCCGGTCTCTTTGAATAAGTGCGGCGCGTCACCGCGATGTGCCGCCTTGGCTGCTTCGGCGGCGATCGTCAACCGACTCGCTTCGGCTTCTAGCGATCCCGGAAACGCCGAGCCGCTTGATTTGTTGCTGCCGCTGATTCGCGTGTGACCAATCTCCATGCAACTGATCCCAGCGCCTTGCAAGATATTGCCTTCGTAGACACAGCCACCACCGACACCGGTGCCCGGAAAAATCCCTACCGCGCAACGTGAATCTTTTGCAGCGCCAAACAGATACTCGCCATAGATTCCTGCATCGACATCGTTCAAGACAACGACACGGCAATCAAAACGCTTCTTCAGAACGCTTGCGACTTCGATATCTTCCCAGCCCAAATTTGGCGTCGACAACAAACGTCCTTTTTCCAAGTCGATCGGTCCAGGACAACCGATGCCGATGCCAGCGATGGAATCTTGATCGATTTTGTTTTCGTCCAACAATCGGTCGATAGTTGACGCGATTCGGTCGATTCCCGCATCCGCATCTTCGTTACGGCTACGTGTCTTGCGACGCTTACGACCGAGTTCTTTCCATTTGTCGTCGTAGGCGACCGTAAGCATTTTGGTGCCGCCCAGATCGAATCCGATCCAAACGTTTTTTGAATTCGAGGGCATAATACCGTCAACAAATGATGAATCCTGTTCTGCGAGCGGATATCCTTGCCAACTCGCCCATGAGCCGATTTGCTTCGTTTACGCGGTAAACAAACGTTCTTCGGCAGGCAAAGCAGACTCCAACCCCCGCCCTTCATCAAGACCCGCGTTTTTTGGCCATACTAGCCAAATCCAGCCACCAGCGTGAAATAACCCCCCACCCCCGCGCATCTTGATACAAGACACCTCAGAATGAGCCGGAATTCCCCCGAATCTAGCGCAAATCGCAATGAACAAGACAATACTGCCAACCAATGGCACGATGTCTATTCTGCTTGTGAATCGGGGCTCAGGGCGTTTCTGAGGGGTAGATTAGGCCAGGAAGCTGACATTGATGATTGCTTGCAAGTGGTTTGCATCAAAATGATCCAAAAGGGGTCCAATGTTGCTCCTGCCGCCCGCCGTGCTTGGTTATTCCGAGTTGCTGCGAACGAATCGGCTCGAATGTGGCGTCGCAAATCGACGACCGATCGAGTCATGGAGAAACAAGCCAGTAATCTTGACGAGACCACGCAAGACGACGCAACCGGCACTGTCATCCTAAACGAAACAAACGAAAAACTGACCCAAGCCATCGGACGCTTTCCCGAAACGACACAGCAAATCATCCGCATGCGGATCCACGATGACCTGACGTTTCAACAGATCGCAGACCAACTGAACATCCCCATCGGCACCGCACTGACACGAATGCGACGTGCCCTGGAAAAACTAAGAAA
>CAZZDZ010000164.1:0-5491 GCA_964652675.1 uncultured Pirellulaceae bacterium | reverse complement strand
ATCGAATCATGAATCACCAATCTCAAAACGCCAAACCGGACGAAGCAACCAGCGAACGCTGCATGCGGTACTTGCTCGGTGAACTTTCGGCCGACGAGGCGGCAACGTTCGAACAAAGCCTTGGCAGTTCCCCTGAGTTAGGCGACGAACTGCAGCGGCAAAGCGAGTTGCTTTGTATGGTCTCGCAGGCGACTTTCGATCCACCACAATTGACTTCTCAAGCCACGTCGGATTCGTTTGCGAAATGGACCGAAGCGGCAGTTGCCCTGGCCGCCTGTTTGTTGGTCGCTTTTATCGGATGGAACCTAGTTAGCAAATCAAACGCATCCGCGATTCAAGAAGACGTTTTGATCGCACAAGCTTGGGCTGACACCGACACGATCGCATTGGAGCTTTCCAGTGTCGACGAAATCGAATTGGAAATGGACAGCGATTTCGAGCTCGAATCAGATGTTGACGATTCGCTTTCTTGGGTTGTCACGGCCGTCGAATCAGGAGTCTCCATTGATGGCTAGACTAATCGCCTTAACGACTCTGATGGCAATACTGGCGCTGCCTGCCCACGCGGTGAAGCCAACGACGACCAATTCCAAATCGATTGCCGACGCGAACGGGCCTGGCAAAAAGAAAGCCAAGCCGGCAAAGCAATCAGCCAAGTCCGATCCCGTGCTCGAACGCAACGCGATGCAGCTGGTCAACGCACACCTGCCGGAACTGAAAAAGCTGCTGGAAAATCTAAGGAAAGACAATCCACGTCAGTTTGACGCGGCGATTCGCGACTTAGCCAAATCCGCTAAAAGACTGCAATCGGTCAAGAATCGCGACGAAGAATTGTTCGAGATCGAAGTCGAATTGCTTCAAACCAAATCCAACGTCAAACTTTTAACTGCGAAGTTGAAGGTCCGCGACAGCCAGTCCGACCGCGACTTACTTCGCCAAGCGGCCAAGCGTCTGCATGACGCCGAACTGGCCAAAGCAAAATACCACGTTCGCTACACCAAACAACGATTCGAGAAAGCAAAACAGCAACTGGACGTTGCCAACAAGCGACTCGAAAGCATCGAAGGGCAAAGCGAATCCCGCCTCGAAAAAACCTACCTCAACTTTCTAAAAGACGCTGGTCGTCAAAAGAAACCGTAGCGGACAAGTCTGCTGCACACAAAACACCAATGTGGTAAACGACGAAAGTCCGCTGCTACGAAACATTTTCCCACCGATGGTATTCAATTATGAATCGAATCATAGCCTTTCTGCTTATCACCGTTTGTTTGATTGCGTTTTCTGCGCCGTCAACTAACGCTGAACCCGCCAACGCTTCGATCACCAATAACGCCAAAGCCGGCAAGACGCGTGTCGCGCCGCTCAGTAAACGTTTTGCGAAAGCCGACACCAAAGCGGTGCCGGATTTCCAAAAACATGTTGTGCCGCTGCTCGGCCGACTTGGGTGTAACGGACGTGCGTGTCACGGTTCATTCCAAGGTCGCGGCGGGTTCCAACTTTCGTTGTTCGGCTACGACTTCAAAGGCGATCACGTGGCATTGTTGGACGAAGACACCGGCCGGGTGGACCTGGACGATGTCGACGAAAGTCTGATGTTGGCCAAACCATCCGATGCGGATATGCATGAAGGCGGCAAACGTTTCGATGTCGGTTCTTGGCAACACCATGTCCTGCGTCGTTGGGTCGAAGGTGGTGCAAAGTTTGATCATCCAAAACCACTGAAGCTGCAAAAATTGGATGTCGTTCCAAACGAAGTCCTGTTTTTTGGTGCCGACGAAGACGTGCAGTTGAAAGCGTTTGCGCACTGGGAAGACGGCACTGTCGAAGACGTTACTGCGATCTGTCGATTCAGCAGTAACGACGATTCGATCGCAGACATCGACGAACTTGGCCGGGTTGATTCCGGCGAACAAGGGGACACTCATGTCGTCGTGTATTACGACAACGCAGTGGTTCCCGTTCCCGTTTTGCGTCCGATCGGACCAGCATCGCAAACGTCCAAGGCTAAAAAACCAATTGATCGTTTGATTCAACAAAAGCTAGATAAACTGGGCGTCACGCCTTCAGAGCTTTGCACGGATTCGGAATTTGTACGTCGTGCCAGTTTGGACATCACAGGTATTTTGCCAACGGCCGATCGCGTCCGTTCTTTCTTGGCCGACAAATCGCCCAACAAACGAAACGCCCTGGTCAAAGAACTGCTGGACTCGCCTGGTTACGCAGCCTGGTGGGCAACCCGGTTCAGCGATTGGACCGGCAACAGCGAAGAACAATTGAACAATGCCCTGCCCGTTCGCGGCGCTGGATCACGAATTTGGCACGAATGGCTTCGCGTTCGCTTGGACAAAAACGCGCCTTACGATGAAATCATCGAAGGCATCGTCGAAGCCAAGAACCGCGACGAAGGCGAAAGTTATCTTGAATACTGCGAGCAAATGACAGAGGCTTGTAAGCCTGGCAAAGAAGGCGTGTTCGCAAAACGTAACGGCATGCCGCTTTACTGGGCACGCCGCAACTTTGCCAAACCAGAAGAACGTGCGATCGGTTTTGCCTACACTTTCTTGGGCGTCCGAATTGAATGTGCCCAGTGCCACAAACATCCGTTCGACCAATGGTCCAAAGACGACTTTGACCAGTTTGCGAAACTTTTCGCTCCAATGCGTTACAGCCAGAACTTAGTTGCCCCTGACGCAAAAGCCACCCAAAAGGAACTGATCGCTGACGTCACCGATGGCAAGAAATTAAAAGGTGGCGATCTTCGCAAAGCCGTTTACAAAGCGGCTCAAAGTGGCAAAACCGTCCCCTTTGGCGAACTACTGGTCAACACTCGTGGAATCAGCGACAAAGTCAAAAAGGCTCGCGCAGTAGCCAAAAAGAAAGGCCGTAAAGTTCCTGAGCTAAAGATTGCCAAAGGAACGATTCTTGGAGGCGAACCATTGAACTTAGACAAAGACCCTCGGCCAGCGTTGATGCAGTGGTTGCGTAGCAAAGACAATCCTTACTTTGCCAAAGCGATCGTCAACCGAGTTTGGAGCAACTACTTTGGCATCGGTATCGTCGATCCAACCGACGACATGAATTTGGCCAACCCGCCCAGTAACGCTCCGCTGCTGGAGCACTTGGCCAAGGAGTTCATCGCTCATGATTTCGATCTGAAATGGCTTCACCGCGAAATCACGGCCAGCGCCGCTTATCAGCGAAGTGCTGACACCAATGAAACCAATAAATCAGACCGTGTGAACTTCGCCCGTCACATTCCACGTCGCTTACCAGCCGAAGTCGTTTACGATTCGGTGGTTTTGGCGACGGGATCGGATCGCAAAACGATTGCGATGCGTGACGAAGTCGATGCGATGGCGATTGCCGAAGGCAAACCGCGCGAACGTAACAAACAAGATTATGCGTTGGAAGTTTTCGGGCAATCTATTCGCGAAACCAACTGCGATTGTGATCGAAGCGATTCCCCAAGCTTGTTGCAGTCAATCTACTTGCGAAACGACACCGAAATGCACAAACGTTTGTCGGACAAAGACGGCTGGGTTGCCCAAGCCTGTAAATCACTGGGCGTTCCGGGGCCAATCATCGCCGGTAAAAACAACCCCAAGCAAGCGAACAATTTGCGGCAAGCAATTGCCATGAGAAAACAAATCGTCCTACGCATAACTCAGTTCAAAAAGACGCCCGAAGAACGTCAAAAGAAGATGCGTGGAGCGGTCCAAAAGCAATACGCAAATGCGTCGTCCAAAATGAAAAAATATGGCTACAGCATCCCGCCGCTCAAAACGCTTTTGGAAGACCCAAAGCCGTGGCTGAAAGAAGACTTGAAGCCGGCCATTGCAAAGAGCAAGAAAAAATCGGGCGGTAGCATCGAAACCAAAACCGTCGACATGCTCGTTGAAGACGTTTATCTACGAACCCTCAGCCGATTCCCGGACAAAGAGGAACAAAAGATATCTGTCGCGTTTATTGAAGAGTCAGAAACACCTGCCAAAGGAATTCAATCGTTGCTTTGGGCATTGGTCAATACAAAAGAGTTCATCATTTCCCACTAGGCGATGGCGAACCGTAACGGGACGCATCTGCGTCAAACACAAAACACGATTACCTTAATCAAGAGATAGCCATGAAACTTCATCGAACTTGCGACGGCGTCAAACGCCGCGACATGCTCAAAGTGGGTGCATTGACCGCAGGTGGTCTAACGCTGACCAATTTCAACCGAATGGCAGCGGCAGGACAAGTCGCACCAGGTCGCGCCAAACGAGCCATCTTTATCGAACTCAACGGTGGTCCATCACACATGGATACGTTTGACTTGAAACCAGATGCTCCCAACGAAGTCCGTGGCAAATTCAAGCCCATCAACACAAACGTGCCCGGAATTCAAATTTCCGAACACCTCCCCAAGCTGGCTAAGTGCCAAGACAAGTTCGCCATCCTGCGCGGCGTCAGTCACACTTTGGCCGCTCACCGCTTGGGCCGCGAATATGTGAACACCGGCAGCAAGCCAATCCCCGCCCTGGAGTATCCCAGCTACGGTGCCGTGATGGCCAAAGAACGTCCATCCGAAGCCAATATTCCAGCACAAGTCGCCGTACCTCGTGCGGGCCACGGAGCGGGATTCTTGGGCATTCGCCACGCCGCTTTAGAAACCAATTCATCGCCTCAGTTCGGACAGCCCTACAGCGTTCGTGGCATTTCGCTGGCAGGCGGAATTGGCGTCGACGAAGTCAAACGTCGACAAAGCTTGCTGAAAAAATTAGACCGTCGGTTCAACGAACTGTCCAAAGACGACCAGTTGCTTGATGGCCTGGATCAGTTTGGCGATCAAGCGTATTCGATGATCACGTCACCGCGTGCTCGCGAAGCATTCGATATCGGTAAAGAGCCCGAGAGCTTTGCAAAACAGTTCGGCAAAGAGTCGTTTGGCCAAAGCTGTTTGCTTGCGTTGCGTTTGGTCGAATCGGGTGTCAGCTTGGTCAGCGTTCAATTGGGTGGCTGGGACACACACAAAGACAACTGGTCGAAACTATCGGGAACGAACCTGCCAAAATTGGACGCTGGTCTGAGCGGCTTGCTGGTTGGCTTGGAGCAACGAGGGTTACTAGAGTCAACGGCCGTTTATGTAACAGGCGAATTTGGTCGAACACCAAAGATCAACACCCGAACTGCCGAAGGTGGTCGTGATCACTATCCACGTTGTATGTTCATGCTAATGGCGGGTGGTGGCGTTCGTGGCGGCCAAGTGATCGGCGAAAGCGATGACACGGCTGCTGGCCCTCGTCACGAAGGCATCTCGCCAGACGACGTCGCGGCAAGCTTCTACCACAACCTTGGGATCGATCCAACGCTGGAGTACGACACCAACACAGGCCGACCCATCACATTGGTTCGCGACGGCAAAGTCATCGAGCAACTGTTCAGCTAACAGGAAAGCAACTTCCAGGACTTGTAACGCTCCAAAGCAAGACGGCAGGAAATACCAGCACGC
>CAZZDZ010000163.1:0-12498 GCA_964652675.1 uncultured Pirellulaceae bacterium | reverse complement strand
CCTTCTGCTTCCAAGCCAAGCAAAAGTGACTTGGTAATCGTTTCATCCATTTTTTGAACTGTTGTGCGAGAGAACAGAGGAGGTAATAAAGCTGTAACTATTTTCTATTGTTACCGAGTGTCTGGTAACAACTTGTTTATTCACAAATTGTCGTTACTAACGCTGTTGTCGGCAAATAGCGTTGATCACTTAAACCTTGAAAAACACGTAGCAGAAATCGCCAAGACTTTCGGCAACCACATAAAACCGAAAGTCTTGGCGACTTCCGCTACCTTTCAATCAAGGTCGACGACTGGCTGCGGCAATCGCCAAACCGGTTCGCCCTTTTCATTCGAAGTTCCATGAATTCGAAATAATAATCCAGAAGGCGAAACAATAAGCCATTGTTTCATCGATTTGAGCGTGCAGAAGCTGGATTTTCAGTTGATACCAGATTGGGGGACGGATTGTAGCGGTCGCACAGGCGCGATTGCGCTTAAGCATACAGAAACAGTTGACTAAATCGTTGAACTCAGAAAGGTGGCATCTAGTCTGAGTTGGGAATAGCATGGGAACGGGTAAACGATTCGAAGTTAGCAATGGAACCTTTTTGTAATGAGCAACACACAAGCCGTGTCAAAAATCACTTTACCATCAGACCAAGTCGCTGAAGGCCGAACACTTGGGGCTGAAGAGTTGGCCAACCTAAAGACGGTCATCGAAAGCGGCACGTTGACCAGCACAAAAGGTCAGTTCGTTAAGAAACTAGAAGCAGACTTTGCATCGCTAATGGGAGCAAAGCACTGCCACGCGTCAGCGTCTGGTTCAGCAGCATTGCACACTGCGTATGCGGCGATTGATCCTGAGCCGGGTGACGAGTTCATTACGACATCGATCACCGACATGGGCGCACTGACCCCGATTATCTACCAAGGTGCCATTCCTGTGTTCGCCGACGTAGATTTCCGATCTTGCAACGTGACGGCAGAAACAATCGAAGCGCGTATCAGCGAACGAACCAAAGCCATCATCGTCACGCACTTGTTCGGCAATCCCTGCGACATGGGTCCGATCATGGATCTGGCTCGCAGCAAGAACATTCCGGTCATCGAAGATTGTGCTCAAGCTTTCGAGGCGACGTATCACGGCAAAAAGGTTGGCGTGCTCGGAGACATCGGTTGTTTCAGTATGCAGCAAGGCAAGCACATCACGACTGGCGAAGGCGGTTTGTGTGTTACCAACAACGACGAACTTGCACGACGCATGTTCTTGTTCATCAACAAAGCTTGGGGATACGGTGATGCCAAACCGGATCACTATTTCTTGGCTCCTAATTATCGGATGAACGAATTGACCGGTGCCGTAGCCGCTGCTCAGTTGCAGAAAATTGAATTCTCTGCCAATCAGCGACAAGAGATGGCAGATTTGTTCACCGCAAAGATTGCTGATATCCCAGGCATTCAAACGCCTGACATCTTGCCAAACGCGACTCACACTTATTGGAAATACTGCCTGACGATCGATCCCGCCGTGATCAAAGACGGTGCGGTCGGTTTGGCAACCGCGTTAAAGGAGCACGGGATTTTCTCGGCACCGCGATACATTCAAAAACCTGCGTTCTGCTGCCAAGTTTTCTCGGAGCAACGAACGTTTGGTAACAGCCGGTTCCCCTTCACGCTCGCTCGCCCCGAAGCGGTTGACTACAACAAAGATCTCTTCCCAGGAACCTACGAAGGCCTTGAGCGAATCTTGGTTTTGCCGTGGAACGAACGCTACACGCCAGAACACGTCGAATACCTTAGTACTTGTTTACGTTTATGCGTTGAAAACGGAGCCGCAGCATGATTAGCCAAGAAAAACAACCAATGCGATTCGCTTTGATCGGCGCTGGAGCCATTGCAAACACCCACTCGGACGCGTTTGCCGCAACTGACAAAGCACAGCTTGTCGCGGTGGTGGACGTCAATAAGGCCGCAGCGGTCGCAATGGCAGAGAAACACGGCGCAAGTGTTTTTGAGGATGTCGAATCCCTTCTTGCTGGTGACACGATCGATGCAGCAATTGTTTGCACGCCGCCTAATTCGCATGGCGATATTTGCTGTGAATTACTCCGACGTGGCATCCACGTGCTTTGCGAAAAACCGATTACGGTCAGTTCCGTGATCGCCCAACGCATGTTCGATGCTGCCGAACAAGGTGATGCCATCCTGACGATGGCGTCAAAATTCCGCTTCGTCAAAGACGTCCAAAAGGCCAAACAGCTAATCGAAGACGGGACGATCGGCGATGTTGTGCTGTTCGAGAACATGTTTACGTGCAACGTCGACATGACAAAACGTTGGAATAGCGACCGCGCGATTTCAGGTGGCGGTGTTTTGATTGACAACGGCACGCACAGTGTCGACATCATGCGTTTTCTACTTGGCCCGTTGATCGACCTACAGGTCGTCGAAGGAAAACGAGTGCAGGACATGCAAGTCGAAGACACCGTTAAGATCTTTGTCCGTAGCGCAGCAGGAGTGATGGGCGATATCGATCTCTCCTGGAGCATCAATAAGGACCAGCCTAACTTTATCAACCTTTACGGCAGCAACGGAACGCTCCACGTTGGTTGGGGCGAGTCTAAGTATCGATGCAACGACGATGAAGACTGGACCGTATTCGGTAGCGGATACGACAAAGTTCAATCGTTTGTCGATCAAATCGATAATTTTGTCGGCGCGATCCGACACGACGAAGAATTGATCGTCAAACCTGAGGACGCACTGGCATCGGTGGCTGTTATCGAAACGGCTTACGCTGCATTGAATGATGCCAAGTGGCATTCGATTGAACCGATGCAAGACGCTAGCCCAGCTAACGCTTCATGACCGTTCGCGTCCATCCAACGGCGATTGTAGAAGACAACGTCCATCTGGGAGATGGTACATCAATCTGGGACAACGCCCACGTCCGCCATGGTGCGACGCTGGGCGAGTCATGCATCGTTGGCGGAAAATCCTGTATCGCGTACGACGTTCAGATCGGTAACCGCGTCAAAATCAACTCAAACGCATACATCTGCAACGCGGTCACGATCGAAGACGGCGTGATGGTTAGCGCTGGTGTGATTTTTACGAACGATCGATTTCCACGCGCGACCGTTCCTGATTTGAGTGAACTGCGTGGTAGCGAACCGGACGAACATACGTTGCAAACACTGGTTCGCGAAGGCTGCACCATTGGTGCGGGCGCGATCATCGGTTGCGATTTGGAACTTGGGCGTTTTTCGATGATCGGAATGGGCTCAATCGTGACAAAATCCGTGGGCGATTTTTGCCTTGTCGTCGGGAACCCCGCCAGAGTACGCGGCTTTGTATGTCGTTGTGGTGAACCTACTGCAAGATTTCAAGACATCGCCGAAGTGTCACCTGGACCACTCCAATGCGATGCATGTCAGCGGGAGTACATTTACGCCGATGGTGTAGTAGCCGAAGCGTAAAAAACACACCCGCAACCGATTCTCTTCACCTAATACTTCGCAGCCGATGTTTAAACGTCTCTCCGCCGATCTTTCATTGGACTTGGACAACAAATGGTCCTACATGAAAACGCATGGCGATCCTGAGTGGAGCTCTTATCCCTCGTACTTGAATCTGGTCATCCCGTATTTCTTGGACATCCTGGACGAACACGATCTTAAAATCACCGTGTTCGTTGTAGGGCAAGACGCAGTCATCGAGGAGAATCAAGACGCATTACGAATGATCTCCAAGCGTGGCCACGAAATCGGAAATCATTCGTTTAACCACGAACCTTGGTTGCAGCGGTACACGCGCGAACAACTGGTCGCGGAACTGGAAAAAGCAGAGCAAGCGATCGCCAATATTTCGCAGCAGAAACTGATTGGATTTCGAGGCCCCGGCTACAGCTTGTCCGACGACGTTTTGGAAGTCCTTTGTGAACGCGGCTACCAGTTTGATGGCAGCACATTGCCAACTTTTCTGGGACCGCTGGCGCGAACCTATTACTTTTTTCAGTCCAAGTTGTCTAAAGAACAGAGCGAAGACCGAGCGAATTTGTTTGGTTCGTTTGCGGATGGATTTCGGCGGTTGAAACCATACAAATGGAAAACGGCCAAAGGCGAGATCATTGAAATTCCCGTGTCGACGATTCCGTTGATTCGGTCGCCGTTTCATTTCAGCTACTTGTTGTTCTTGGCAAAATATTCCGAGACGCTGGCAACCATGTATTTTCGATTTGCGCTTTTGATGTGCAAACTGACACGGACCAGCCCATCGCTTCTGTTGCACCCGCTTGATTTCTTGGGCGGCGATGAAATCGAAGAGCTGAGTTTTTTCCCGGGAATGGATTTGGACGGCGAATTCAAGCGAAAATTCTGCAGCCGAATGCTGGGGATTTACGCCAAGAATTTCAACGTTCTGCCCATGGGTCAGCGAGCGGCAGAATTAAAAGAAATTCAATCCCGCCTGCCAATCAAAAAGTACCCAAGACCCGAAATGGCGTAACGCCATTTCAAAGTAGCCGTCGATCTCCGAGCGACGTAGACGCGACCGGTGAGCTAAACTTCGATGTGCGGGCATGAGCGTTTAGATAAAGATCTCTTTCTCGTGCACGGTTGCGTTTGGCAGCCGCTGTGTTGTGATGGCGTCTTGAATCATTTTTTCACCTTGTGAGTTTTTGGCGAAAACCGCTTCGCCTGGACTGACATGGGTGTTCCACCACTTCTGGTAAACATCAACGAGCTCGCGTTTGCGACCGAGGGATTCGGGAACGCCATGAAGCGTTGGTTGGCGGCGTTCTTTTTTATGAAAGAAGCGACCGATCACCATGGGGATCCAATTGGTCCACGATGGGATCGTCAAATCGTCTACCGATCTGGGAATCACATAGCGAGATTCGCCAATGGGTCCGATCGCTTGGCTCAGCGCCGCGGCAAACGTAGCGGAGTCTTCAGGGGATGTGTCGTCTAAGAATACGCGAGCAAATCCACCGTCGCGATTCGTTGTGCGAACGGTGCCTTGTTGGATCTGTCGCGTCTCATGCAGCGCCGCGCGTATCGCATGGCCGAACGCCAAGACAAGTGTGTTTTGGTTCCACGGCGTCGTCTGCGTTTCGAACGGTGGCCACCCGAATCCGTTTGGGCCAACCTGGTCGCGGATTTCCACGCATCGAATCGGCGACGCTGAATACGGCTGGCCTATTTTCCATTGATCGTAAACCCTGGCTCGTGATTCGGATCGCTTGAGCATTTCGGCGTTCAGGTCAGCGATGTTATTTGCTAATAGCTCGGGTTTTAGATCGGTGAACGCGGCGTGGACGTGGCCAACGCCTTTTTCAATTGCGCCGTCATCACAGATTCCAAAAACCGTTTTGTGCTTGCGGATGAACCGGTGGTAATCGTCCAAGCCTTTGCTGAATTCTGGCGCAATGCAAACGACGTCCCAGTTGTTGGCAAGCTTTTTGGGGGCACGTGGGTTTAACCGTATCGATCGACCACGTAGCTGGTTCACCGTGGTCGATGTAGTGAACGTCGATAAATCAACCAATACATTGATCGTGTCCGCGTCCCAGCCTTCGCCTAACAGTCCGCGTGTGCCGACTAAACATCGGGTGACCCCGCGCTGAAACAGCTCTGTGATCAATTCAACGTAAACTCGCGGGCACCAATGCGTTCCGCGACCTTTGACAACACAAAAATTATCGCTCCGTTGCGAACTGAGCTGTACATTGATGGATTCCTTTTGCAGCCAAGTGTGTGCTGCGTCCAGAAAAACGCTCGCGAGATCAGCATCGACCAGGACGCTGGATCCCGTTAGCAAAACGGGATCCAATTCGTTGGTGGATGCGTCACCCAGGATGGATCGAAATGCAGCCATTGCCCCACCCGCTTCGTCACTCAACAAGTGTTTGACGCTGTCGGCGATAGCGGACGTTTTTTCATAGTCTGCGATCACGACTGCCCGCATTCGACTGCCCAGGTTCTTTTGTTCTGCGTGCAGGATTGGCACCAAGGCTTCCGTTTTGCTTTTTGTGTAGGCGATCAATCGCGACACGGGTGAAGCGCACCGGCGGCTACCTGTTTCGGTGATTTGCACACCCAGCATGCGTAGCCGTTGGGTCGCCTGTTTGGCCAGTTCATGATCCGCTTGGTGCGGTGATCGCCGCAAACAATGCCGCGTGTAGCGATCCATCAGTGTGGTCAGTTGTCCCGACACGGCTGTGTCGCAGGCATCGGGTGCAATGGGAGGCACACCGTCGGGCAACTGGCCGAGCCGTGAATCCAAGAAATGCACGGCCGTCGCAGCGAAATCGGGTTCGCGATTGTAAAACTTGCTCCACTGATCAGACGACCCCGAAGCGTCTCGCAGCAGTCGCCAAAGCCATTCCAGAATCGATTCACGTTCAGGTTCACTTGCGTTCGCTCTGTCACTGTTGTCTGCGCTGCGATGTTCTCGGCGCGGACGACACATTTCTTCCATCAAGGCCGTGAACTGCTCGTCGACATCTGCGATGAACTTCAATTCCTTGTCAGTGGGCTGAACGAAATAGGCAAGGTCTTGATAGGGTGCCAAGTAGCCGTCTTTGACGATCGCAGGCACTGGGATTTGATAGTCGATCTGGCCAAAAAATTTGTCATACCGCTGCGTGTCCGCAATCAAATGCCCAGCACGCTCCGGTGGCGTGGCGGTCAGGCCCAGTACCACTGGATCACTTAAATACTCTCCGACTTCACTTAGCACGCGTCCCCAATGGCCCATCAAATGGTGACACTCGTCCAAGATCAACAGGCCCACGCCGACATCACGAATGCGCGTGAGCGTGTCCAGCGAAGAATCGTGCAACTGGCTCATCGCTTGTCCGCTTAAGATGTCATCGTCGCGGACTTTTTTGCGATACTTGCTCAGTCGACTTTCAAAGTACTCGGTGTTGTTATTCTGCAGATCATCAATCCAAACCTCTGCTTCGGGACGGTTTGCGGCTTCGTCATCACTTAGCAATGTATGAATCCAAAGCTCACGCGCGCGTCGGTCAAGTGTTTCGGTAGCCCGCGCTGGCAGCGTGACGCTTTGATAGGTCAACGAAGTTAGTAGCCCCGGTGATTTTGTCGAAGTGCTGATTGATTCGGCCAGCTCTTTGCCATCCGTTCGTTGAAACAGATTCATTCGGGCGACCCATTGGGCTTGGATGGCCGAGTTGGGCGAAAGCACCAGTGCTGGAGCTTGCACGAGTTGCGACCAAAGATAGAGACCCACGATGGTTTTGCCGCTGCCGGGCGGGGCGACAATGTGCAGCCGACGATTACCGGCTGCGAGTTGCTCTTGCGCGATGGTCGCTACATCGCGTTGTGATGGGCGAAGTTCACCGGTGAATCGAATTTCGGGGAACAATGGTCTCGGTTCACTTGGTGGGTTGCGCCAGTTTCTCTTTGGCTGCTTGCAGGAATTGCAACGCGTCGATGGGCGTCATGGCGTTGACGTCTAACTTTTGCACTTCGTCCAACAAAGGATGGTCTGCGTAACCGAAAAGTGTCAATTGATAATTCCCACCGCCTGAATTACCTTCTGGTGGTGAAACGGTTGGCCGATCGAGCGCGTCGCGATGATCTGATTCTAATTGAGCCAAGACGTCTTTGGCTCGTTCATTTACCGAAGACGGTATGCCCGCCAAGCGAGCCACGTGGATTCCGTAGCTCTTGTCGGCTCCGCCAGCGACGATTCGGTGCAAAAAGACAACTTGCTCGTCCCATTCCTTGACCGCCACATTCATATTTGCGACACGTGGCAAGGATTCTTCTAGCTGAGTCAGTTCGTGATAGTGTGTCGCGAAAAGAGTGCGACTGCCGATTTGTTCGTGCAAGTGTTCGGTGATCGCCCAAGCCAACGAGAGCCCATCATAAGTGCTCGTTCCGCGACCGATTTCATCCAAAATGACTAGGCTGCGAGAAGTCGCTGTGTTCAGGATCCGTGCCGTTTCGACCATCTCGACCATAAACGTACTTTGCCCGCGACTCAATTCGTCACTTGCTCCGACTCGTGCAAAAATGCGATCCGAGAGTCCGATCACTGCGTTTTGAGCGGGCACAAACGATCCGGCTTGAGCCAATAAGGTGATCAGGGCGACCTGACGAATGTAAGTACTTTTGCCGGCCATGTTCGGACCAGTGATCAAGTGGATCATGCCGGACTCGGGTGACATCACGCAATCATTGGGAACGAATTCGCCTTGTGGCATCGTGACGTCCAAAACGGGGTGACGTCCCTGTTCGATTCGCAAAACAGAATCGCTCGTCAATTCGGGGCGAATCCAACCGCGCGTCGCCGACGTTTCCGCCAAGGATGCCAGCACATCTAATTCCGCAGTTGCCATTGCGACTTCTTGCAAAGTTGACAACTCGCGATGGGTTTGAGCACGCAGGTCTTGGAAAATCAATTGCTCTCGCGACGAAGCTTTCTCGTCGGCCGCGAGCACTTTTTCTTCATACTCTTTTAATTCCGGCGTGATGTATCGCTCGCAATTTTTCAGCGTTTGTTTGCGGATAAAGAAATCGGGCACTTTGTCTTTGTGCGCGTTGGTGACTTCCAGATAGTAGCCAAACACTTTGTTGTAGCCGACTTTCAAGTTCGCAATGCCGGTCTCGTCCATCTGTTTTTGCTGATAAGCGGCAATCCATTCCTTGCCACCTCGAGCCAGGTCACGAAGCTGATCGAGTTCTTCATCGAAACCAGTTCGTATGAAATTGCCATCGCCAGCGTTCAGCGGGCACTCGTCTGCCAGCGCTGACTCAAGCTGGGATCGCAATCGCGGACACAGATGCAAATGCGCCTCGACGAACCCCAGTCGTTGGGATTTGCGATCGGTCAATCTTGCTTTCAAGGCCGGTAAGCTTGCCAAGGTGGTTGCAACTTGTTGCAAATCGCGTGGTCCGGTTCTGCCGGTGGCAATGCGTGCCATCAGACGACTGAGGTCGTAGGTTTCTCCCAGCGTTTTTCGGATGTCGGTTCGTAAAGACTGATCGCCGACCAATTCTGCAACCGCATCATGGCGGGCTTCGATGGCGACTTGGTCGACCAGCGGCGCGGCAATCCAATCAGACAACATTCGCGAACCCATCGGGGTGCGAGTTTCATCGATCACATCGAGTAACGAACCCGATCGCGAAGCGGTTCGCAGCGTGCGTGTGATTTCCAACGATCGTCGGGTCGATGCGTCAATCTGCAAGACAGGTGTTTGGCGATGAGCAGTGATCGACCGAAAGTGATCCAAATCGCCACGCTGGGTTTCTTGTAAATAAGTCAGTGCGCCACCCGCCGCGCGAATGGCTGGCGCATCGTCATCGGTAAACCCGTAGCCTTCTAAGTTGTGAACAGAAAATTGTTTGCATAACACTTCTGTGGCCGCGTCTTCGGCAAACGACCAAGCAGGCCGCGACGTCCAGGACCATGGCGCCGAAGTATCGGGGCTGAACCTCGCGTCGTCTTCACGATAGATCACTTCGGCTGGACCAATCCGTTCCAGTTCGTCTTCGATTCGCGATTTTGGGAACGTGCCCGCTTCAAAACGGCCGCTGGAAAGTTCGGCCCAAGCGATGCCGACCATTTGTTCGCGGTTTTCTTTTTCCGCTTTTCTGTCGTGCATCAAATACACAGCGGCCAGATAGTTGGCTTCGCGCGGGTCCAACAACCCGTCGTCGGTTAAGGTGCCAGCGCTGACCACGCGTGTGATTTCGCGTTTGACGAGTCCCTTGGCCTGCTTGGGGTCTTCGACTTGTTCGCAGACCGCGGCGCGGTAACCGGCTTTGATCAACTTTTGCAGATACGAATCCAACTGGTGATGAGGGAATCCCGCCATCGCTGTTGGGTTCTCGCTGTCTTTGTCTCGGCTGGTTAGATTCAGCCCAAGTATCCGGGATGCGACTTTGGCATCCTCCAAAAACAGTTCATAGAAATCGCCCATGCGAAAAAACAGCAGTGCGTCGCCGCACGCCGATTTCGCCTCGTGATATTGTTTCATCATTGGTGTCATGACGGAAATATTACCGCCATGACGGGGCGTAGGACAGTCACTGATTGCCAGTTTTGGCTGGACGCGACAAAGCCGATTCAAAACGTGCCGTTTAGGGTGACTTTAAGCGATATTGCCGGGCTGCTACATCTGTGAGTAGGCTCTGCTACATCTGCGAGTAGGCCTTGGGCACCATGATGTAGGTGTCGATATGGCTGACCGTGCCTTTGTATTTCGCGACTTTCTTGAGCACTTGCCAATCGGGGTGGGCTCGAAAGTCCACCCAAGCTTTTTGGCGTGCTTGGTCGTTTTCATAAACGGTCAGGTAAGTCAGGTTGGGCGTCTGGGGGCCGACGACGGCTTGGCCGATGAAAATGGGCGTGATCTTGCAGTCCAAGAAAATGGGGACTTCGCCGTTGTTAAACATGTCGACTTTCAAATGACCAAGTCGTTCGTTGGAGCTTTCGTAGGTCCGCAGTTCGTAAACACGTTTGTCGTTTTGCAGCGAACCCTCGGCGACTTTCAAAGCGGGCCAACAATCCATCGCCGAAATCAGCTCGCTTTGGATTCGCTGGTACGGGCCTTTGCCCAATGCCAAGTATTCGGATGCGTCTGTCTTGAACTGCTCGTCTGCTTCGACGGCTTTTTGTACGCTGACGATTTGGTCGGGCGAATCGTAAGGGATCACGACGACGATCCGCGGGCTGTCTGACTTGTCGTTTTCGGCATTGGCAAAGACGCCGACGGTGCTGACGCCGTTTCGATTCAATGCCGGCACGAGTGCCTTGTTGAGGTATTGGTCGATCGCGTCTGCGTCGCCTTTTTCGCCCAGCACGTAGCTGCGGATTTCGTAAAACTGTTTTCCGCCATCCGCAGCAGAAGTGGTAGAAGTTTGCATGCAGCTAAGGACTGCGAGGCAGAGAAAGCTGGAAAAAAGGCGTTTCATGGGGAGTCTTTTTCGGTCTGTGGGCGTGATTCAGTCTGGTGTGGTCGAAATGGAGTGACGATATCATAATCTCCAGCACGACGGCGCGGATGGGCAACAATGACAACGCGTCAAAATCAAAATTGCTTCCAACACGACGGACCTAAGCGATGATCGAGATAGCAGACACACTCCTGTCGATTTCCAGTCACATTGAGCCCGCTTTGATGCTATTGGCACAAGCAACTGGTGATATTGCGGCGGAAGCCGCCGCGCACGGAGCCGACGCCGCGCATGGGGCCGACGCGGCTCATGGAGCTGGACCATCAGAAGAGACGTTGTTGTCGGTTGGTGGGATTTTCACCTTGCTGATGCTGATTTTGTTGCAAGTCGTTCTGGGCTTTGACAACTTGCTGTACATCTCGATCGAGAGCAAGCGAGTTGCGGAAGACCGTCAATCGTTTGTGCGAAAAACGGGAATCGGGCTGGCGATCATTTTTCGAATCATCTTGCTGTTTGTCGTTGTGAATCTGATCGCAGCTTTACAGGATTCATTTTTCGACATTGATACGACCTTCATTTCTGCCAAGATTTCCGGTCACAGTTTGATCGTTTTGTTCGGCGGTGCGTTCATTCTGTGGACGGCGTTGAAAGAGATCCATCACTTGCTGCAGGTGCCGGACATTGAGCACGAAGGCGAAGACAACAAAGGCAATTCGGTTGGCAAAGCGGTCACGATGATCGTCATCATGAACTTGGTCTTTTCATTCGATTCGATTTTGAGCGCGATGGCGTTGACGAAGGACTTTTACATCATGGCGGTGGCGATTGTGATTAGTGGCGCGTTGATGATCTGGTTAGCCGATCACGTCGCCGAGTTTTTGAAAAAGAATCGTTTGTATGAAGTTCTGGGTTTGTTTGTGCTATTCATCGTCGGCGTGATGCTGGTGAGCGAAGGTGGGCATCTGGCGCATGTGCATTTGTTTGGCCACGAAGTCCAGGTGATGAGCAAAAGTACGTTCTACTTTGTGCTAGCCATCTTGATCGTTGTCGATGTGGTGCAAGCAAAGTTTCAAAAGAACTTGCTGGCCCAACAGGCTGCCAAGCAGAAAGATCGCGTGGCGTAACCGCAGCGAAAATCGTCAAGACTTTCGGCAAACCGCGAGAGAGTTTACTACTGGCACGCAGCGCCAGTAAGTAGGTCAACAGTAAGTAAGTCGCCAGCAAGCGCCGAGGATTCACTTGCTGGCGCTGCGTGCTGGTATTTCGAACGCATGCATAGTTAGCTCGCAGCTATTTCTATTTTACTCTTGGGAATCCAGATACGATTCCAAGGACGCGTCGATATATCTGGCAAATTGTTCCGAGATATTTTCTCCGGAATCCGCTTCGGCTTGAACCGCTCTGATAACTTGGTAGTTCAGCTCCAACTGGTCGGCGCTTAGTTGGTCGATACAAGTGGGGTATCTGCCAAACCCACGAGACCTGCGTTTTGAAGCACAAGATCCTTCATCTCGTCTGCGGTCGCATCGTACTCTTGCGGCAATTGCAAAATGGCTCTGAAGGGCGCCAGCAGGTCGCTTGACGGC
>CAZZDZ010000162.1:3027-12499 GCA_964652675.1 uncultured Pirellulaceae bacterium | reverse complement strand
AGGCTATATGCTGTCGCCACTTCGTGGCTGGCGAATTGCGGTGCAATATCATTTCGTGAACGGTCACTCTTCTTGTGGTAATGCCGTAATTTGTCGTGTTGAACCATTCATCACTCCCGAAAAGCGCAACTCCAAAAGGCTAAAGCGAGGGCAGTTATGAACGTTGATCTACGCAACGAATCGATGTCCGGTTCCATCTATTCAAATCGGATTTGCCAGCTTCCAGCGTGACTGTAGTCTATCCAATCAGAGAAAATCGCGAAAAAGCCTCGATCCTGCGGCCAAAGTCTCCAGCCACGATTGCACAAAAAAAAGCCGCTCAACCATTTTGCTGAGCGGCTTTGGAAATTTAGCTAGTTCAATTTAGGAACCGAGTTCGACGTCGATTTTGGCTTCGTCCGCTGCGTCACGAAGCTTGGCCAAGGCGCGGGCTTCCAATTGGCGGATTCGCTCTTTGGTCACACCCAATTCTTCGCCAACTTGCTTTAACGTCAACGGTTCGTTGCCGCGGCCGAGTCCGAATCTCGCTGTGATGATCTTTTGCTCTCGTTCATCCAGACGATTCAAGATTTTCGACAGCTCTCGCTGACGCGATCGTTGCATCGTTTCTTCGGTGTACGGATCACGTCGATCGTCTTGTCGGGACAAGAACAATTCTTCGGTCGTCGTACGGAATCGATCACGATGCTTGAACTCATTTGGAATCGTTCGAGCAAAGTTCTTCATGATCGCCCATGATGCGTAAGTACTGAACTTGTTGCCGCGTGAGTAATCGAATTTTTCGACCGCACGGATCAGCGACATGTTGCCGTCGCTGACTAGCGAGAAGAAATCGTCTGTGCTGGCGACGTGTCGTTTGGCGATCGAGACCACCAATCGCAAGTTGCTTTGCACAATCTTGTTCTTCACACGCACAGCGTCTTCGTACAAGGCGTCGATTTGATCCATCACAGCCGTTTTGCTGCCAACGGTCGACTCCAAAGTCTCTCGCAGGCGACTGGCTTTGTGTTTGAGGTAGTTCATTTTTCGGAACAGATGGTATTCCTGTTCGCGAGTCAACAAAGGCACTTCGTACAAAGCAGCCAAGTAACTTGGCAATCCTGAAGGCACCCGGACTTTTCGCGGGGCCACTGCCGATTGTGGAACCGGTCCAAGGTATTCCTCTTCGCGGCTGACTTGGTCGAAATCGTCGTTGAACATGTAGTCCAGCGGCAACTCCATCACACGTTGCATTCGCATGTCCAACAAAATGCGTTGGATGCTGGTACGTGTTCGCTTAAATCGTTTGCACAACTGGGCGACCGTTGCACCATGTAGATGCAGCTTGAAAATCGAACGTCGATCGTCTTCGTTCAACGTGCCACGATGATTTGGGAAAATCGCCAAGGCTTGATTGTCAGCGTCAAAGTTCTTGAGCGTATAACGAATCGTTTCAGGACTACGATTCATGTGCTGAGCAAGTTGCCGAGTGACTTCGGAAAGGCTTGCGCCCCCTTCGACCAATTGGCGGGCTCGTTCGATCATCTCTGTTTTTTCGTCGTCGCTGAGCTGACTGAATCGCTCGCCACGGCGGATTTTTTCGCGGTTGTTGTTGACGAAATTGTCGACACTGCTGCGCAAAAATCCGACTCGTTTGCGACCGCCAAACAACAGGCGACGGCTGACCAATCCGGAGTTTCGCCAGCGACTGATGGTCTTGGTCGAAACGTTGAACATCCGACTGAGTTCTTCGACGGTGTGTACCTGTTCGTTGATCTCGGTCACCGCCAAATCGGCCGAATCACTGAGGTCTTCGATCAGAAGACGCAAATCGTGTTTCAGGTCGCTTGATGCGATGTTATGACGCGATGGTTTTTCGGGTCGGTAATTGGTGATTCGGAAACAAAGGTAACTGAATGTATACGTTCGGTCCGATTCGATTTCCCCATATAGCTTCTCTGCCAGCTCAGCCTGTTCGACCTTCTTTGCTTTAGGCGCAAATCGAGTCAGTTGATCTCGCAGTTCTTTGATTTGGTTGTCGCGGTATTGTGTGTTCATAACATCTCTCTCCCAGCACTTTGGTACCAATTCGCTGACTTGATTCCCTGCGACCCCGGCGGGTCGCTCAGCAAGGTACCGGGTTTGCCCGGGTGATCGCTCCAATCCTCGGAACGACATCCTCCTGTGGTTACCAGAGCCCTTTGCAGTGGAACAATTTTCGCGAAATCACGATCCTTGTCTCAATACTGTGTGCCTGGCTCGACCAGCGACTCCTTGCCGCTGACCTCTAAAACTAGTACGCGTCAGACGCAGCACTGGTTCCAGATATAGGACCGAATATCGGATTGCCAAGTTCGCAACCAAATTCACAAGTGAATTCGACCTGATGCGAAAATCTTGGTGCTAAACCGCACTCGATCTCCATGAATATCGGATAATCGTGTGACACGTTTGGACCAAGGTGGCAGCCCCACTTTCGGTTGAAAGGTACTTAGTAGGAATCCCACGCCAAACAGAACGAATCGGACCGGATTTTGGTCGGATTTGCGTCCTAAACCGTTTTAAACCAACGGTTTAGCTGCAAAAAACCTCTTTCACCCCACCCGTCCCGATTTCCAAACAGTCCATCAGCGTTGTAAAAATTTCCTAAGTTTGAACATTTGACCGTCGCATAATGAGAACCATCGTGACGTTTTGTTCAACTTGGCAGCTATCAAACCACGTCATTTGGCAGTCCCGACATTAAAAAGGACGATTGGCTGTTCCTTTTCTTAGGCATTAGTCGCCCAACAAAATGTCGCGCTTTTGCTTTCATCGCGACAAAACAGGAAAACTTTTCGGGCACCGGTGCGCTGGGCTTCGCCGTTGTGACCTGAGCGTCTGATTTGAGCTGAATGGTTGTAGTCAACAGACCGATCAAACCAAAACGGTTGATCGCGCGGCCGATGTGTCGTTGCGCTCCCTTTGATTGCCTTTTTCGTGACGAAGAATTGACAATGTTTGCTTCTAATCTAATCCGTTCTCAACACAATACTTCTCAATCCAAAACCGGTTTGCAGCGACGACGCTTTCTGCTGGCTTTGGCTGCATCTGGTTTCGCCGCGACGGCTGTTCCTGCTGTTGCTCTGGCGGGTGATCCGATCACGATTGAGCGTTCGCCCAGCAAGAGTGTGATGCGGGTTCGCATCGAAATGGATGTAAAGGGCAACGTCAATGTTCCCAGCGATCCATTGGTGTCTCGCAAGAGCGACTTGTCGCTGCCGATCGAAAGCGAGGCGGTTCTGGATTATGAAGAACGCTATCGTCTGCCCGTTGATGCCGATCCCAACTCGGCGGTGACCGCGGCCGAACGCTACTACCACGAAGCGAAACGCACGACGACGCTCAATCGCAAAGAAACAGAGATCGTGCTGCGTGACAGTGTTCGGCAAACGCAAGTACGACGCGATTCGCTGCCAGAATCGGTCTACAGCGTCGATGATTTCTTTACCAACGAAGAACTTGGTTTGTTGCGTGTCCCGGTTTGCAGTGTCGCCTTGGACGAACTGCTACCAACCACTGCGATCTCGGTTGGATCGGTTTACCAGCCCTCCAAAGACACGGTGGCATCCGTGTTGAATTTGAGCGTGGTAGAGAAAACGGACATCAGTATCGAAGTGATGGCGATTGATGAAGCGAACGTCAGGCTTCAACTGCGCGGCAAAGTTCACGGCTCCGTCGAGGGTGTTCCGACAACAATCAACGCGGTTGGCAAGTTAACGTTTGATCGCAAATTTGGTGCCTGTTCTTGGTTGGCGATCGCGGTTCACGAAATTCGCGAGATCGGCAAAGCAGAACCTGGATTCGATGTTGCTGCGACGATCAAAATGGTTCGACAACCGTTGCCCAGCGCGATCGCGTTGCCCAAACAGCCTGCGAAAATTGCGATCACCAAACCAATCCCGCAAGATCGCCTGTTCATTGATTTGCAAAGTGAGCGTGTTGGCGTTGCCGCCATCATGGATCGTCGTTGGCGAATGATGATCGACCTTACAGGCAATGCGATGATGCGAATGATCGACAACGACCGCAGCATCGCTCAATGTAACTTGCGACCGTTGGCCGAACTGAAAGCTGGCAAGCAGTGGACCTTGGACGCTTTTCAAGAAGACGTCAAACGAACGTTGGGCGAAGAACTGCAGACATTGGTCGAAGCTGACCAGTTGCTTAGCGAGACTGGACTGCGAGTTCTACGCGTGGTTGCCGACGGTGCCGTTGAAGGCGTGCCGATCCGTTGGATCATGATGCATTTTTCTGACGACAGTGGTCGACGTGTATTGGCGACGTTCACGATGAGCGAAGACCGGGTGGAGTCGTTCGCGGGTGCAGACACGCAACTTGCCAATTCAATGCGATTACTGAAAGTGTCCAACGCCAGAGACGCCGACTTAGACGACGAAATCGCGGAATCTGAGCCGAAAGCGGAAGTTGCCACTCGCCCTGCAGTACAATCACCTAGTGACTTGCGTTAGTCAGGAATTTCGTTTCTTTCAGCGAATTGCTTTCCCGATTCATTTAGTTCATTCAACATTACTTACCAACAGAGCGGAACGTTTGATATGTCCGTCACGCGACTAACCATGAAATCTGTTTTTACTTTTGTCGCAGTGATGGCATTTGGCGCGATGACGTTTGGCGTTCTGTGCGTTGGCACCGCTTCGCGCGCGTCGGCGCAGGAAATGGCAAAGAAGGAAAAGAAGGACCCGTCGACTTTGGAGCAGACCGAGTTTGCGCCCGGTGTTGTAACGGTGATTCCTCCTGCAGCCGATCCAAGCGAGACCTTTGATGGTCCGATCACCTTGAAAACGTTTTTGGATTCGCATCCAGAACTGGAATGGAAGGCACCGGACTTTCCAAATAATAGGCCGCACTTTGATCCGCGCTCTCGCACGATCGTGGAAATGGCCAAGCAGGTGATTTTGAGACGCGAAATTTACTGCTTGGAATTTTCGTTTAAACCGCTTCGGCACATCTACGTGGACGTGCCACGGATCGATGGTCGCTCGCAGCGCAAACTGATTTGGTACATGGTTTATCGCGTTCGCTATCGAGGCGGTGATTTGCGGCCAGCCGCCGACGAGGTTGGTGGGGCAGAAATTTACAAACGCGTCGAAGCGATCGGCTACGAATCACGCCGTTTCTTTCCGCTGATGTATCTGGTCAACAACGTGACCGGACAAAAGTACTTGGACCGCATTTTGCCGTCGACAAAGCAGAAGATTGCAAATCGCGAACAGATTTCGGCTCCGCTACACAACAGCGTCGAGATTTCCCGAGTCAAGATTCCTCGCAGTGCAGACGAGAAGGCACCGGGAGTTTGGGGCGTTGTGACTTGGGAAGACATCGATCCGAAAATCGACTTCTTGTCGATCACCGTATCGGGTTTGACGAACGCGTTCGAGCAAGATGGTGAGGGTGAATCGGCACCTTATCGGCGGAAAGCTCTGAAGCTGAATTTCTACCGCCCCGGTGACGCCATCAATCAGACCGCTGATGACATCCGATTTGGGGTGCCAGCGTTCGACGACGAAGAACAGCAGTCGTACATCTTGAAGCAGTACGATTTGGCAGAACGGCTTAACTACAAGTGGCTCTTTATGTCACCTAAGGAATAGAGTAGGATTACACGTTCGATTCGTTCGAGCGAAACCTCACATCATGATGATAAGCGGCTGACCCGGATCAATCGGGCCAGCCGTTATTCGTTTCGGGGTGCGTTTCGCTTTCATCGGCCGGTTATTGCGACTTGCTTTTTTATCAGCGACCCGGTTATTGAGACCTGCTCGATCGAACCTTCCAGCAACCAGCCGCGTCAACCAGAAGCGTCTTGGGAAGGTGAGACTTCTTTTTTCTCGAACGGTCCCAACACCTTCAATCGTTTCCTTTTCAATCACTGATTTCTTACTGACATGTTTGTTGATCGCGTCCAAATCGAATTGCAGGCCGGCAAAGGCGGCGATGGATGCTCCAGCATGCGCCGCGAAAAATGGGTTCCCCGAGGCGGCCCCGATGGTGGTGATGGCGGCAAGGGAGCCAGCATTATCTTTGAAGCCAAGTTGGGTGTGAATTCGTTGGCCCAGTACGCACACCAGCGGTTCTTTCGCGCCCCCAAGGGCACGCAGGGCCAAGGGGCAATGCGACACGGCCGTAACGGCAAAAACCAAACGCTTTACGTGCCGCCGGGCACCACCGTGATCGATGCCGAACACGGATTCGTGATCAAGGACCTGAAACAACCTGGCGACCAATTTGTGATCGCCAAAGGTGGTCGTGGCGGTCGCGGAAATGCTTCGTTCAAATCTGCTACCAATCGCGCCCCACGTGAGTGCACCGATGGCGAGTTGGGTGAAGTCCGCCGGGTTGTCTTGGAATTGAAATCGATCGCAGACGTTGGTTTGATCGGAAAACCCAACGCGGGCAAAAGCACGCTGCTGAGTCGTATCAGCAGTGCGAGACCCGAGATTGCAGACTATCCCTTTACAACCAAGCATCCCAACTTGGGCATCGTGGATGTTGGTGACGAACGTTCGTTTGTACTGGCCGATATCCCCGGATTGATCGAAGGCGCCAGCGAAGGAATTGGGTTGGGACATGAATTTTTGCGCCACGTCGAACGTGCCGGCGTCCTGGTTCACTTAGTCGAACCGGCTCCCGTCGATGCGACCGATCCGATTGAAAACTATCGGGGGATTCGTGACGAACTAGCTCAGTACGATGAACTTCTTGCCGAGCGTGACGAGATCATCGTGATCACGAAGTCTGAAATGGACGGTGCTGCGGATGTTCGACAAGCCATGCGCGAGCTAACTTCCAAAGACGACATCTTCATGATCAGTGCGATGACTGGTGAAGGTTTACCGGAATTGCTCTCCGAAATCATGCGTCGCGTGGATGCTCGACGAGCCCAGTTGCTTGAAGACGGCGAAGACGTACCGATCTTGCGAAGATCAGATAGGGTGGAGTCGGCAAAGAATTCCAAGAAACGAGTCCCACCGCACTTGGCAGGCCAGACGGCTAAGTTGTCCAATGAACAACAAGCAAAGGACTTTGACTCGACCAACGACCCTGCTGCGAATCCCAAGGGTCAACCGTGAACGCTGACGCCAATTCAGTCAACGCAAAGAAGAAGATTGGCACTTGCATCGTCGCGGTTGATGTGGGTAATTCGGCTGTCAAGCTTTGTGTGCAACAAGTCAATCACCAATGCAATGAATCGAATCGCGACGACGCGACATTGGTGGATTACGCGATCGCGACATCGAAAGCGAATTGGTCGCAAGAAGCAGTCCAGTGGGTGCGCGAACAAGTGGGCTGTCGAAAAACGGCTTGGCGAATCGCGACCGTTCACCGGGCTGCAGCGGATCAGTTAGAACGAACCATCAAAGACTTGCGTGCATCTGATCGTGATGTTTCGAGCGACGATGTGATTGATCGAATTTCACGACACGATGTTCCGATGCCGGTTCGCGTTGACCAGCCGGATCGACTTGGTATCGATCGTTTGATTGGAGCGTTCGCGGCGGCACAAAGGTTTGGGGCGCCGTTGGTGGTGGTTGACGCTGGTTCTGCAGTAACGGTCGACTGGGTGAACGCCGATGGCGTGTTTTGCGGCGGTGCGATCATGCCAGGCTTAAGACTGCAAAGCAAAGCTTTGGCATCGGGGACTGACGCACTGCCTGATATTTCGTGGGAAGCCGCGACCGGGCAAGATGGACCCGGGGCAAACACCGTCGATGCAATCCGCCTAGGTGTCCTAACCGGATTGGCAGCCGGAATTGATCGATTGGCGATCCAATATAAGAAGGACGCAAATCGGCCCCCTTCGGGCGGTGATGAGCCGCCCACCATTGTCCTGACTGGCGGTGACGCGGCCCCATTATCACGTTATTTACGGGTTGACCATAAACAATTGCCCAATCTGGTTTGTCGTGGTTTGCTGGATTTGACAAAATCCACGTCCTGAGACGGTCGGCAGATCTCCCAGCCGCGATCGTGATCACAACGTACAATGAAAACGTACAATGAAGAAAGTCTCTATAATGAGTTGTTTGGGCAGATATCTCCTGACGGGTCGCGTGTGTACAACCGTGTAACCGTCGCGTTCGAGTTCAGAGTTTTGGTTGTGTTTTTGCAGCTTGAACTTGAATGAATAACAGATAGAAGGAACCTGGGGCTGGATCGCGCGTCACAGTTCGCACGTCACAGTTACTTCGATTCACTAAGGTAATTCAACAAAATGGCTGCATCGAAGCTGTCCGACTTGCTACCGATCCCCCAAGGGGTCGAGGAACCCAACGCACTCCAGGTTTTTGGTTTGGACGGTGGGGAGAATTCGGCTGCCATCAAGTCTGCCGTCAAACAGGTTTACGCGACTTTAAAAGCGACCAAGTCGCAAACCGATCCGAAACTCTGGAAGCAAGCGGCGAAGCTTGCCGAAGATGCCAAGGCCGCGTTGGCCGATCCTAAAACCCGCGCTCAGTTGAAGTCCGAGTTGAATTCTCAGCTGAAGTCTCAGGCAAATGCGCCTTCCGGGTTGCCTCCAGCCGGTGTTCCACCGATGGGCGTACCTCCAACCGGCGCCCCAACCACCGGCGTTCCACCAACAGGCGCGCCTGCTGCTGGTGCGGCCGCGACGGTTGATCCGCTGTCAGGCATGCTTCCGTCAGCCGACCCACTTGCTGGAATGTTGCCCCCAACGAATCCAATGCAGGCCAATCCGATGGCGGCGGCCAATCCGATGGGAGCCCAAGTTCCAATGGGAGCTCAGGTCCCAATGGCACCGGCACCACAAATGCCTTCGCATCCGCAAACTGCATCACCCAATCCAGTTCATCCGCAAACGATGCAACAAGGGTATCCCCAACATCCTATTCAACAGTATCCCGCTCAACAGCAGCCGCAACCCAATGTGGTCCCGCCGGGGTATCAACAACCTGGCTATCCGCAACAACCTGGCTATCCCCAACAGACGACTGCTTATCCACAGCAAGCTGTACCGAACGCAAATTCGGTGAACGGACACCTAGCGAACGGACAACTTGCGAACGGAAATCTTGCGAACCACGGACAACCAATGCAACCGAGTGCAGCGCCGGTTGCACCAGTCGGTCCGGTATTCAAAACAAAGAAATCAAAAAAACGCCGCAAGAAAAGCGGAGCCGGTTTATTTGTTATCAGTGCAGCAGTTCTTGGTCTGGTGATCGCCGGACTCGCTCTGTTCAAAATGTATGGTCCTGGCGTTTCGATCACGAAGGACGGTGATATGGCGATCACCAAACCGGCTGTCTCAACGGCACCGGTTAAGAAGACGACAACTCAGCCTAGAAAACAACGTCCACGCAAAAAGAAGCCAACCGATCCGGTGATGGGTGACATGGCCGGCGATGTTCTGCCGCCAAAATCGTACACCGAGACGGGACTGCCTGTGAATCAATTTTCGCCACCGCAAGAGACG
>CAZZDZ010000162.1:0-2927 GCA_964652675.1 uncultured Pirellulaceae bacterium | reverse complement strand
AACTCAGCACTATCACAGAGCTGATCTGGACGTCACAATGAATGTTTCTCGCATTCAACTCACTGACGCCGATCGATGTCCACGATTCAAAACAGCATCGAAACCCTCAAACAACTGATCTCTTTTGCGTCAGTTAGTTCGACCAGCAACGTTCAAATATCTGAATGTGTCACCGGGCAACTCAAATCACTAGGGTTTGAGGTCGAAAGCAGTGAATATCTCGACGATGCTGGAACTCCCAAAGTCAACTTGGTTGCACGCCGCAATGGCACAAAAAATTCAACCGGCGGTCTAGCCTACTTTTGTCACACAGATGTTGTCCCGGCTGATGGGTGGACCGGACCAGGCGGTGATCCCTTTTCGCCCGTCACCCAAGATGATCGAATCTACGGACGCGGTTCTTGTGACATGAAAGGTTCGCTGGTTGCAATGTTGGCTGCAGCACAGCAAGTCGACGTCGCGCAGCAATCGTCACCACTGTGGATCGTTTGTACGGCTGATGAAGAAGTCGGGTTTGAAGGAGCGAAATGTGTTGTCAACAACTCTACCGCCTATCGTGAACTCGTTAACGCTCAGCCGATGGGCATCATCGGCGAACCCACGCGACTGTCTGTGGTTCATGCCCACAAAGGGATAACGGGTTTTCAAATCACGAGTCATGGACGCGCCGCACACAGCAGTCTTGCATCGGGGATCAACGCCAACGAAGCGATGGTACCGATGTTGCAAACCCTGCTTGAGATTGGTCAGCGGACCAAAGACGACACCCGTTATCACGACGATCGGTTTGACCCGCCCGTGCTTTCGTGGAATTTTGGCGTCAACGATGGCAGCACCGCGGTAAACATTACTCCACACAAGAGCGTCGCTTGGGTCAGCCTGCGATCGATGCCGAACATCGACGGAGAAGACTTGATTGCAGAAGTGCGATCAAAAGCTGATGAGCTGGGATTAGAGTTCAAACGGTTTTCTGGAGGCAGCCCACTTTGGATCGATGCCGATGCCGATGGCGTTGAATCCATGTGCCAACTGGCAGGCGGCCAACCCAAAACCGTTTGTTATGGAACCGACGGTGGTGAATTCACTGAACTCGATCAATTGGTAGTTTGCGGTCCGGGTGACATAGCCCAGGCTCACACGACCGACGAATTCCTAGAGATGGATCAGTTAAGCAAAGGCATCCAGTTGTACGCGGCCGCTATCCGCCATTGGTGCTGTGAAAACGACTAACCTGGATTCTGGCGAGTCGGCCCCATTACCTGTCGTTTTGATCAGTAGCCGACGACAAGCCAATTAGTTGCATCTACATAGAAATCAATCGGGCGAGCGGCGAGACCCGAAATAGCCACGAAAACGCCAGAAACGGGACTCCAAATCGTCCCTTTGTATATTGAGTTTTGAATTGGCGGGAACTTAAGCGGAAACTAAACTATCGAATAGCACAAACGCGCCTATACCATTCTGACAGACTGTTTTGCGGACGACCCGTTTTATGATAACTGACCAACGTTGCTGCTTTGGCCGTTCCCGCTTTGGGTTTACATTGATTGAACTGCTTGTAGTGATTGCGATCATTGGAATTTTGATCGGCATGTTACTACCTGCGGTTCAAGCGTCACGCGAAGCAGCACGTAGCACAGATTGCAAAAATCGTGTTCGCCAACTCGCCCTTGCGACGCAATTGCACCACGACGCGCTTCGGTACTTTCCGCCAGCTAGATACGAATCACGGCCAGATGCGGATCTGGAGGACAAATGTGGTTTGGAAACGCCGACTTGGCTCGCTCGCGTGATGCCCTACATCGAGCAATCGGCATTGGGTTCTCAATGGGATTATTCGACGCCCTGGCACGAGCATCCTGCCCAAGTTCGCACTGTTGTGCCAGATATCTTTTTGTGTCCGTCGCGTCGATCCGGTACGCGACCAATCGGTACCCGAAATCTACGAACGACACTCGCCGGTAGTGCAACAACCTTACCATGTGGCTGTCCAACGATCCCTCGACCATCCACCGCCAGGTTGGACATCGAAGGAGCTTTAAGTGACTACGCAGGCAACCATGGCGACTTAAGTCCTGGTGCGGTTGGTGCCTCAACCGATTTTTACTTCGGTGGTAATGGAACGGGCGTCATCATCAGCGTTCGACCCGTATGCAAAGATGGCACAGCGGTTGCAGCATCGGACCGAGTTCGCATGGCATCGGTCAGCGACGGAACATCCAACACGTTTTTGTTTGGTGAGAAATTTGTACCTGGCGGAGGACTCGGCGTGTTCCCTGAAGATTCACCCGCCTACGATGGTGATCACCTACCTGCATCCAGTCGCTTGGCTGGTCCAGGATTAAGATTAGCAAGCAGTCCCAGTGACGTTTTGGCTGACATGTTTTCGTTCGGAAGCTGGCACCCTGCTGGAGTACACTTCGCGCTAGTTGACGGCAGCGTGCAAATTTTCAGCCCGCAAACCGACACAAAGATTCTTGGTTCGCTTGCAAACCGACGCGACGCAAAATTCGTGGAACTTGAAAACTAACGATGGCGCTGAAACATCGTTTTGCTCTCCCCTTGATCGCTGTCGTCTTTTTGGCGTTCGTTGGAGGTTGCTCGCAACCAGGCCCTTTACCTAAGGGCATTGTGAAATTCGAAGACGGCGAGCGAGTTCAGTCTGGCAGCATCGAATTGCGTTCGATCCAGACACGAGCTCAGTATGCGGGTCGAATCAACAAAACCGGCCATTTTACGCTGCGAAATGAAGATGGCGATCCTGAACTGCCCGTCGACGATTACGAAGTCGTCGTTGTTCAGATTGTGTTGACAGAAGATCTGCCAGCCGACCAACACAACCACGGTCGAACCGTTCCGCGGAAATACGCGGACTACAATACCAGCGGTCTAAAATACACAAATCCAGCCGACCGGACTGAACCGAT
>CAZZDZ010000161.1:0-12514 GCA_964652675.1 uncultured Pirellulaceae bacterium | reverse complement strand
GCCTTTTGCGTTTGTTCTGGATGCGGTCCCATGGCTCGCGCCATGGGCTAGGGTTATGCCGGCCTCCGGCCTAAAAAACTCATAGCCTCTGCGTGCTAGTAGCCCCTACCCTGAGAGCTTTTCCCGTGCTGTTGCATGTGCAATCACAGCACGCTACAAATCTGCATTCTCTGACCGAAAATGCAGATAGCCCAATGAACGAATCAGAAGGCAAACCGAAACGATTGCGGATCGGCCCAGCCATGTTGGTCACTGCGGCCTTCATTGGACCGGGAACCGTTGTGACTGCCAGCAAAGCCGGCGCTCAATATGGATGTGAATTGCTTTGGACGGTTTTGTTTGCATCGGTAGGCACGATCGTATTGCAGTCGATCGCGGCGAGACTTGGAATTTTGAACGGCAAAGGATTGGGCGAATCCATACGCAGTTCGCTCGCAAATTCATCTTGGTTGATGCCTGCGATCGTGCTGGTGATCAGTGCGATCGGCGTGGGCAATGCGGCTTATCAAACCGGCAACCTGACTGGCGCGGCAACCGGGATTGAATCGATCGCTGGTGGAACCAGTGCTTTTTGGGTTGGAGCGATTGCGGTGGTGACCGCCGGTCTTTTGTTGATTGGGCGATATCGCGTTTTGCAATCGGTTTTGATTGGTCTGGTTGTCTTGCTGAGTCTCTGTTTTGTTTCTGCCGCGTTGATGATGATGCCGCCTACGGCAGAGATCGCGAGCGGATTGATTCCAAAAGTGAACGCCGAAAATTTGACATTGGTGTTAGCGTTGATTGGAACGACGATCGTTCCGTACAACCTCTTTTTGCACGCCAGCACGGCTGCTGAAAATTGGAAAGACTCCAGCGGCGAAACCGCGCTGCGGCAATCGTGGTGGGACACGGTTTTCTCGATCGGCCTGGGCGGATTCGTCACCGCCGCGATCCTGTTGTCAGCGAGTGCAGCGTTTGCAGATGGAAGAACAGCATTGTCGGGGACCGCAGACATTGCCCAGCAGCTTCAACCGGCGATGGGGCGGCTATCTGGAATCGCGTTTGGCATTGGTTTGTTTGCCGCCGGCGTGACCAGCAGCATCACCGCGCCGCTCGCTACCGCTTATGCCGTATGCGGCATCATGAACTGGAGCAGTGAGACAAACAGTACTCGGTTTCGGTTGATTGCGATGACCGTCTTGGTTGTTGGCGCGTTATTCGCGATCGGATTTGGCAAGAGCCCAATCCAGGTCATTTTGTTTGCGCAACTGGCCAACGGCATCCTGTTGCCAATCGTTGCGATCTGTTTGATGGTGATCTTTTCCAGATTGAACAAAAACAGAAACAGTCAGATGGTCGAAGCGAATCAACGTCAAAGCAAAACAATTTTGCTGTTCGGCTGGCTAGTCACGCTGGCAGTCGTCGCGCTCGCTCTCTGGCGATTACGAAACCTTTTCGTTGCGAATTTCATGTAAGCATCGCCTTACGCAGAGGCCTTTTGTGATGCCCACGTTTCACTCTGCAGGCGGACACTCCTTCGATTTGGTTGCGTTAAGCTGGATGTAGTCACTCCACTTGCTGGGCACATCGTCGATGTAAAAAATCGCTTCGACGGGACATTCTGGCACGCACGCTCCGCAATGAATACACTCATCGGGGTCGATGTACAGCATCTTGATATCTTCGTAAAAGCACTCGACCGGACAGACGGTCATGCACGCTTTGTCCTTGCAGCCGATGCACGGCTCAGTAACCACCATGGTCATACTTGTGTCTCCTTAGAAATCAACGCATTGTTGGTTTTGTGTCTTGTTTCACTAAGGAAGTGAGGAATCGATCTTGGATCCGGACAACAATCGCAAAAATTATCAGGAAATTTCTTTGCAAGATCTTTCAAGCCCTGAATTGCTGGGACTTTGGAAACAGGGAGATGAGCAAGCGGCACGGATTTTGTCGGATCGATACAGTTTGCGAATGGTTGCGTTTATCGCTGGTCGACTGAATCGCCGCTTTCGCGACACGGTTGATCCCGAAGAGATCGTTCAGTCTGCGTTGGGCAGTTTTTTCTATGCGGCCCAGCGTAGTAAGCTGCAAGTCAGTCAAAATGTTTCGTTCTGGAATCTGCTGGCCGCCTTTGCGAAACGCAAAATGATGCGCAGAATCGAACGGCTATCCACCGAAAAACGAGGCGGTGATTTTCAACGAACCGATCTTCCCAACGACTTGATAGCCGATACAGAATCGACCACCGAAGATCTGCTTGACGCAATACGTGGCGAAATTCGTGAACAATATGGCGCCGTTGCATTTGGCGAACTGAACGTTGTCGTGGACCGACTGGTTGCTGGACAAACGCATCACGACATCGCGGTTGCCCTCGGCATCAGCGAAAGAACGGTGCGCCGACGCGTTACCCAAATCCGCGAATTGCTTTCGACGAAAAACGCAAAGAAGCCAGACACCAACCTGTTGGCCCAAACGCGGCAACCAAACCTGCCACGCATCGACTATCGCGAATTCGTGCTTGGCAAAATGATTGGCGCCGGAGGTTTTGGAAAAGTCTATCGGGCAAGATTGCAGTCGGATGCGTCTCTGGTTGCGGTCAAATTCTTGAGAAAAGGATTCTGGAAGAACGAAGAGGCCCAAGCATGTTTTTTGCGAGAGATTGATTTAGCTGCTCAGGTCAAACATCCTGGCGTCATCGACTACTTTGGCTGGGGGCAGTCACCCCACGGCGGCCCCTACGTCGTTTCGCAGTGGATTGAGGCAGTCACGTTGACAGAGCGTCGTGATGTGTCACCTCGTCAGTTCGTGGATTTCTTATTGCAAATTTGCGACGCACTGAAATCGATTCACGAACACTCACTGGTTCACGGGGACCTGACACCCAGCAATATTCTTGTCTCAGCCGCAAACCAGATCACGATCACCGACTTCGGTTTCTCCCAATCAACGACGTCACGTGAGAGTAGAGAAGACAAAACACCACCGGGAGGCACTTTGGGATTCGCCGCACCAGAACAGATCTCATCCTCGTTTGGCAAGATTGGACCAGCGACCGACATTTATGCCGTCGGCGGACTTGCTTACTGGTTCCTGTTCGGACGTGCACCGCATCAACACAATACAGCGCAAGATTCGATTGCGAGCACTTTGTCAGATACAGTGAACCAATCAAACCGGCCAACAGCGCAAGCTGATTTTGGCGACGACAGATGGGCAAATGCGATTGAACGCGTCGCAACAATGACATTACAGCAATCGGTTGCTAAACGCCCCCAGCGAATAGAGCAGATCATTGGCTCGATGCGACGATTGTACATTTAGATGCATTGGCACATTAGATGCATTAAGATGGATGGACGCGGCAAAACAAAACGGACAACCTTACAAGTTCGGCACGTCAGGAGAAAACGAATGGACCTACGACAGATCGCACCGCTTTGTCGGTTGGCTTCGCAGATTTTCGCGGCCTTAAGCCTGCTCGCTTTCCTGGTTGCCTCCGGCCCCGCCGCAGCCCAGCAACCACGCAAGGCCCCAGACGCCTGGCCTGACGAACCGGTGGCCAAGACGTTCTCGCTGGACAAAGGCGTTGAATTCCTCGACACCGCTACGCTTTCCTGGGTGCGGCGCCATCAGTGCTTCAGTTGCCACACCGGCTACCCGTACCTGCTTGCCCGAACGAGCGTCGGCGATCCCAAAGCAGCCGGCCTACTGGAAGCGCGGAAGTTTTTGGAGCAGCGGGTTGTGGCCTGGGACAAGGGCGGAAAAGGGAAGGGCTATCTCAAGGCGGAGGGGATTATCGAGTTCACCGAAGGCGTGACGGAGGTCGTCGCCATTGCCGCAACACTGGCCCTGCACGACCGCCAAAGCACCGGCAAGCTCCAGCCGAAAACGCGGACCGCGTTGGCCCGGATGTGGGAGCTTCAACAGCCCGACGGCTCTTGGACTTGGAATAAAGAAGAGCTCGCGCCGCTGGAACACGATGACTATTACGGCGCCGTGTACGCGGCGCTGGGCGTCGGCCAGGCCCCGGAAGGCTACGCCCAGAGCGAGGACGCCCGCGAAGGGGTCACCCGACTGCGCCGCTACTTTGCCAAGACGCCGGCCCCGGACTTCCACCACAAGACCTACCTGTTGTGGGCGTCGCTGGAACTGGATGGCCTGATGGACAAGGCCGAGCGTGAGCGCACGGTCAAGGCCCTGCTTGCCCAGCAGCGCGCGGACGGTGGTTGGAGCCTCCCGTCGCTCGTCGGCGAGCCGCAGGACAAGGGCGCTCCCAGTGATGGTTACGCGACAGGCCTAGTGGTCTACGTCCTGCGCCAGGCCGGGGTGGCGGCCACCGAGAAGCCGATGCAGCGCGCGGTCGGCTGGCTGAAGGCGAATCAACGCGAGTCGGGCCGCTGGTTCACTCGCTCGCTCAATGACGTCGGCCGACATTACATCGCCAACACAGCAACGGCCTACGCGATCCTGGCCCTGATGGCGTGCGAGTAGTGGTCCGTCGCACCTCAAGTGAGCATCCTCCTGCAAGGTTGGCCACAGAATCGGCACAGTCGTTTGATCTGGTTCAACCGCCCAAGATACTTGGTTTGCATTGATTCCCTTTGCGGGCGTTGTGGGAGTTGGAGAGCTAGCGTTTGGATGGTGCCCAGCAACACGCGAACGGGGTTTCGCGTAGGCAGTCTTTTCGTTGGGAAAAAACAGGCTGGCTTTCTAAGCCGCTGGGCTTGCGATACGTAAGGTTGGCTATGAGTACAAGTGACCAAAGGAAATTTGGCGGAACAGTGGGTTTGCTTCCCGCACAATTGCTGCAGTTGGTTCTCGATACGATCCAACCAAAAGTGTTCTGGAAAGACACTGACTCGGTCTACCTAGGATGTAATCAAAAGTTCGCATTAGTCGCTGGCCTTGATTCGCCTGACAGCATCGTTGGGCTTACCGACTTTGATCTACCCTGGACGAAGGAGCAAGCTCAGTTCTACCGCGACTGTGATCGTCGGGTCATTGACAACAATGAACCTGAAATTGGTATCATCGAATCACAAACAAATTCCAATGGCAAACTGACTTGGCTTGAAACCAGCAAACATCCGCTATTGGATGCATCGGGGAGTGTGATTGGTATTCTCGGTTCCTATCATGACATCACCGCCATCAAAGAGGCGGAACAATCGCTACAACGGTCCAACGAACAGCTTGAGCGTTCTGTCCAGGAACGCACAAAAGAACTTCGCTACATTGCACAGCACGATAGCCTTACGAATCTTCTCAATCGTCACCAATTCAAAGCGAAATTGGCTGATGTGATTGCCTCAAAGACACCGTTTGCATTTTTGTTTATTGACTTGGATCGTTTCAAGTCGGTTAACGATAGTTTGGGACATGGCGTCGGCGATGAACTGCTGGTGCAAGTCAGTTCAATCCTAAAGCAATGCATACCAGGCAGCATTGCGGGGCGTTTTGGTGGAGACGAATTCACTGTTTTGCTTTCGGGGTTACATTCGGACCAGTCGGCGGTTGATGCGAGCAACCGGATTCAAGATGCGCTGCGATCGAGCGTCATTGTTGACAACTCGCCCATGATCGTGACGGCAAGTATTGGAATCGTGATCGATAGGAATGGCGATTATCACGCTACCAGCGACGTTTTGCGTGATGCCGATATCGCGATGTACGAGGCCAAGCGTGCTGGAAAGGCCTGTCATCAGATCTTTCGCGAACACATGCTCCACAAAGTGAAGGAGCAACTGACGATGGAAAACTTAATCCGCTCAGGGTTGCAGAACGAAGAATTTTTCGTGGTTTATCAACCTATCCTCGATCTTGAAACCGGTGCCGTTCGGTCCTTCGAGGCGCTGGTTCGTTGGGAAAGCCCCAGCCAAGGATTGATCATGCCCGATCAATTTTTAGGAGTCGCCGAATCGACGGGGCTCATCTGCGACATTGGTGAACAGGTTTTGGTGCAAGTGTGCAAACAGCTTTCGCAGTGGCGCCGTTCACACCCGTGTCTGACCGAAAATCTTTCGATCGGAGTCAACTTGTCGGCCTGGCAAATTCGATCTGACAAATTCGTTCACTTCATCGACGCAACTCTTGCTGCATACCAAATGCTGCCACAGGATATCGATTTGGAAATTACCGAGAGCATGTTGCTTGATGAATGCGGTAGCAACGAACAACAGTTGCGGATTCTGCGCGAGCGTGGCCACAAGCTAATGCTGGATGACTTTGGCACAGGTTACAGTTCGTTGAGCTATCTTCACCGATTCCAAGTGGACGGGTTGAAGATCGATCGATCTTTTATTAGCGCGATCGAAACGGATCGTAGCAGCATGGCGATTGTGAAGACAATTGTTGGCCTAGCCGATCTTTTGGATCTCGAAGTCGTTGCCGAGGGAGTCGAAACTGCGTCTCAGGAGGCCATTTTGAAAGAAGTAGATTGCCAGCAGGTTCAGGGCTTCGGATACGCAAGACCAATGACGGCGGCAAAGGCGTTAGAGTTTCTCAAAGAACCAAACACAACAAAACCGTCCGCGGGAATTCCTTTGTTGACCGGAACAAATGCTGTGCCATCTTCATCGACATCGACGCGGTGATTTTAGGAAAGCGAGCTCTCGTTAAACTGCTCAAACGTGCGATTGGATCATCTGCGCGGCAAGCGGGCCGATTGATGTGGCTAACTAAACGCTTTGCGTAGCATTGCCAAACTCTTTGGAATCGCAGTCTCGTGCTTTTCCTTGCCCTCGAATTCCAATGAGATGTATCCTCGGTAATCGACGTCACGAAGAACGTTTGCGACTTTGTCGTAATCGATATCCAACGTGTACCAAGTTCCGCCCCCAAAGTACGTTTTGGCTTGAACAAAAACCGCTTCGGGCGCCAGCTCTTTGTACTGTTCGTACTGGTTTTCCAAAAAATTGCCGGTGTCCAGTGTTGCTCGCAACCACGGTGAATTGATGTGGTTGATACAACGCAACACGCCAGCGGCAGTGCGTCCCAAACCCCAGTGGTTTTCCAGTCCCATCACTACGCCACATTTCTCGGCAGCCGCCAAGCATTTTTCTAATCCTTCGTAGACCCAATCAAATCCTTGGTCGTCGGTGTATCCTTCTAGTCGTGGTTCGATTCCCTTGTTGGCCATCAGTTCATCAAAGTTCTTGGACGTGCCCCATCGTCCGGTGTTGACACGAATCGTCGGGATACCAAGCGAGTAGGCCAGTTCGATACACTTGATCGTGTGATCGACGTTCGCTTGTCGTTTGGCAGCGTCGGGCGAGACAAATGATTGGTGCGTAGACAAACCGCACAATCCCAGGCCGTGACGAAACGCGCGCTGCTTGATCCGTTGTAACGCGGAATTGGACGTGTCTTGCATTTGCACATGCAGAATTTCGACTGCATCAAACCCGGTCTCGGCCGCCAAGTCGATACATTCTTCGATCGTCAACTTACTGTCATTGCGATATCGCCAATAGGAATAAGTTGAAACGGCAATCGAATTGGCTGTTTGCTTCATCTCTTTCGCATCCACCTCTTTCTCATCCGCTAACACGTTGCCGCAACTCAAGGCCACGGAGACGCTTGACGCCCCAGCGATGGTTAGCATCTTTCGACGATTCAAGTTCATTTCGTTGGCCGTTTAATGGGTTCGATTCCGTAACCTCAATTTCCTAAACCTCAGTATCGTAACAGGAATTCTATCGCGAACTGCAGTCGTGGTTATTTTGTCCTATAATGCTGATCCAGACCGAATACCGAAGCCAGACATCAAGCAGTGAGTAGCAATTAAATGGGGCTGAACGATCGCGACTACGCAAGATATCGACCGGTAAATGGCATCCACCGTCGTGGCGGCTCTGACTGGGAAGTGTGGAAGAGACTCATCGTTGCAAACGTTGTCGTCTTCGTACTGCAGATCTTCATCACGCGACCGGCAACAGAAGCTGACTTTATCGACTCGCCGTTTTACGCCGACGACGAGATCATGTGGGAGATGGAAGACCTGCAATATCAAATGGATGCGTTGCACGATTCCAGATCCAGTGAATCAAACATCGCTGAATCAGACTCAAGCGATTCAACTGAAACGTCCGAGTCCGCGACAAGCGAACTGTCAGATGAAGAAAGGAAAGCCAAAGCAAGGGAGCTTGCCGAAAAACGACGCGAGTTGAATCGCATGCAGATGATGCGACACATGCCCAATGTGTCGGTCCTGCAAGAATACATGGAACTGGACCGTCAGAAAATCAAACAAGGCCAGATATGGCGCCTGATCACATACGGGTTCTGCCACGACCGGATGTGGATTTTTCACTTGGGATTCAACATGCTGCTGTTGTATTGGTGTGGCCAGCGTCTTGAGCAACGATATGGATCGCACGAGTTCGCAGTGCTGTACTTTGCCGGATTGTTTTTTGCTGGCTTGTTTTACGTCGCGGTAGATTTGTATACCGGTGTGGGTCTGCCGGTCGTCGGTGCATCGGGTGCAGTCTGGACGCTCATTGTGATCTATGGGCTGCTATTCCCCTACGAACGCATCAATGTTTACTGTCTTTTTCCTGTCGAAGTTCGCGTTCTGATCCTGGTCTATTTCATCTTCGACCTGCATCCCGTACTGCTGATGCTTAGCGGGGACAGTTACCATGACGGCGTTGCGCACGCAGCCCATGTGGGCGGTGCCGTTTGGGGATTCATGTACTGGTACAACAATTGGAAATTGTTGCCACTGGTGCAACAAATCGGCGACTACTTTGCCCCCAAAGAACACCACAGCAGTAGCGGCACGAACTCGCGATCCAACAAATCTGACAGAGGTTCTGGAAACCTGAAGGTTCATCGCGAGAATCAAGAGTCAAACGATGATGCGAATCTGGATGAAATCTTGGAAAAAATCTCGCGTGACGGTCGTGATTCGTTAACAGACGACGAGTTAATCGCACTTGAAAACGCAAGCCGCAAGATGCGTGAAGACCGACAATCGGATTAGCTGACACGCTGAAAACGAAACGGTTTATTCATCCTACGGAGATGGTATCATGCCGCTATTAAATGTCTCTAACGATGAATACACATGAGTCAACTTGTTCACGACCCCGCTGCTGTCGATGCTGCTATTCGCGATCGGCGTACTGTTAAACCAAAACTGTTTTCGGACAAACCCGTTGATGAAGCTTTGATCAACCGCATGCTGGAAAATGCGAACTGGGCGCCCACGCATGGGATGACGGAGCCATGGCGGTTTCGCGTTTTCGTCGGAGACGCGCGAAAACGCTTGGCCGAATTTCTCGCAGCAACCTACAAAGAGGTAACGTCAGCCGACGATTTCAAGCAGAACAAGTACGAAGGCATGAGCCGCAATGCGATGCTCGCTCAAGCCGTGATCGTGATCGGAATGAAACGACAGGACGCTGGCAAGATCACTGAATTGGACGAAATCATGGCCGTCGCCTGCGCAGTTGAGAATATGCACATCACGGCGGCGGCAAACGGATTGGGCGCATTCTGGTCGACCAATGTGAGCGCCGTCAGCGATCAAATGCGAGACTTTATTGGTCTGAGTGGTGACGACAGAGCGTTGGGACTTTTCTATCTGGGGTATCCGGAGGGCGATTGGCCCAAGGGCGAACGCGGGGCGATTGCCGAAAAAGTTCAGTGGATCCGCGAATAGCGTGTTTTTGCCAGACCCTCGTGTTTTTTGCTTCCCGCGATTGCCGATAAACCAAAAGCACTCGTTTGTGACGGATTCCTAGCGCCCCGACAGGACACTTTTGCAGCCTACCTTTGAGTGCGGATATAACGATAACTGCATACTCATTCGCACTCCCCTGGTTTTATGGCTGAATCATCGAATCAAACACAATCTCACGCAGCGGGTAGTCCGACCATTTTGGCGTTGCTGGGTGCTTCGCTGGCAGCCCTTGGGGTGTTCTTTTCGACCGGACTGAAAGACCCTACGCCAACGCCTGCAGTTCCCGTCGCAAAACTGCCTGCATCCGAACCGGCCGAGCCCACCGCGCCAACACGCGATGTACATCGTGCGGTTTTTTTTGACAACGAAGTCGAACCGCGGATAGCCGAAGCTGACAAGTTGAATCGCGAAGCAGCCGATCGATGCGTCCAACGGATCGTTGCCACGATCAATCAATATCGTCGTGGTGTCGATCCGTTCGTCGAAGACTTGACCAGCATGTCGACGCGTTTTGGAATCGTAAAACGAATGCCAGCGGACTGGTGGCGCAAAGACCAACGTGTCGACAAGTACGTGAAAAGCAAATTCGAGCAGCATTTGTTTTCCGAAAAGAAGCTGATGGACGACATCGGCGATGTTCTGAAAGATTTCAAGGTCGACATCGATGCAAACCAAAAACGAATGTTGATCAGCGTCAAAACAGCATTGGGGTCAGCCGACCTGCCGGAAGTCCAAGCGGATGAGTACCAGCCGTTTTTTGAAGCGGTCGCACGACAACTGCAACAGCACAGCACGGTTCAGGGAACCGCTAGCGTACAAAACGCGCTGGGCGCATTCGTGCTGGGAGAAGTCGGGTTTTTCGCAGGCCGATCGATTGTCGCTGGGTTGTTAGCCCGATTTGGCTCCGGAGCCCTAGCCGGCGCGGCCGCCAGTGCGGGCGCGACGGCAACTGGTACCGCAGCGGGCACAGGTGCCGGTTCTTTGGGAGGCCCGGTGGGTGCCGCGGTAGGATTCGGAGTTGGATTGGCCGTCGGCATGGTCATCGATTGGTGGTTGACGGACAAATTTCAAGAACGACTGAGCCAGCAAATGAATTCTTACTTGGACACGCTCGGCAACACGATTTTGTATGGCGGAGCGACTCAGTACGATCCCAGCACCCCCATCCAGACCGCAGAAAATCAAACGGGATTGGTAGACGCATTACCCATTGTGTGCGACCGATTAAAAGAAGCTTACCGCGAACGTTTTTACGAACAAATTGTCACTGGAGCCCCCACACCATGAGTATGAGAAAACGATTTCACCGAAACCGATTTCAGCAAGCCATACTTGCTTGCGCCGCGGCAGCTTGCCTGTTGGTACCGTCACCGTCGACACACGCGTCCAGCGTGATGATGTTGTCGGGATCGGTGGCCAGCGCGATCGCAAAGTACTTTGGTAAAGAAGGAGCCGAAGAGGCTGCCGAGTATTTGGCAAAAAAGGGCGGCAAAGAAATCGCCGAGCGAGTCGCATCCAAAGCCGCTCAGCACGGTGGTGACGAGGCCGTCGAACAATTAGCAAAGTACGTCGGAAAACACGGCCCCGATGCGCTGCGAGCGCTAGACAACGTGCCCGCAGTCGGCCCAATCTTGAATGCACTGGATGAAATTCCCGAGGCCCAGTTAAAGGCCGCCCTGGCGCGTCTCGCTGCGGGCACGCCCGGTCGTGAATTGGCTGAAGCCGTCGGGAAACACGGTAGCAAAGCTTTGGCGAGCGAATTGAAGCATCCAGGAGTTGGGTTGGCGTTGGTTCGCGCGTTGGGAGATGACGGCGCTGAACTGGCAGCCAAGATGACATCGGAGCAAGCAATCGCGTTGGCCAAGCATGCCGACGATATCGCCAAGTTGCCGATCGCTCAGCGAAACGGATTGGTTTCGTTGATCGGCAAAGACATGGGAAAGGTCGTTGGATTCTTGGGAGATTTTGTAAAAGCCAATCCTACAAAGACGCTGTTTACTGTCGCGACAACCACGGTGATTCTTGCCGAACCCGAGCGGATTCTTGGTGGTGACGAGATTGCGTTTGACGCTGATGGAAACCCAGTATTGATCAGCAAGAAAGGCATCGCGGGCCGAACGATCGAAGCGACCGGAGCAGCCGCAAAGCATGTATCGGATGGCTACGTCCAACCCGTTTTCAAAACGGCATTGGCGTTTATCGCAACATTCTTTGCGTTGTGGTTAGGTTTGAAACTGTGGCACGCACACAAACGCGAACAGTTGAAAACGCAAACGCTGCAAGATGAGCAGACCAACACAGAGACCGTCGAAGCATTAGGCGTAACGCCCAAAGAACGTGCCCAACCCAGCGCCACCACCCCAAGCAGCGATGATACCAACCAAGTCGCGTCGTCGAATAAACACGACGCAACCTAGTGGCTGACTAGCAGCGTTGTCTTGGTCGAAAAGCCGCTATGACGTCTGACCGACGGAATTCAAATCCATGTTCTCGAGTTGCCCAAGCAAGGAGGTAGCTGATCCTGGGTTTTCGCACTGGGAAAAAGAGTTCATCAGCACTCACTGACATTGACTGCGATTTGGACAGCCAGACCACCCTCGGAAGTCTCTTTGTATTTTGCGTTCATATCTTGAGCGGTCTGCCACATCGTGCGAATCACAGCATCCAATGAAACTCGCGCCGCCGATGGATCCCGCGCCAATGACATTTGTGCTGCCGTGATGGCTTTGATCGCGCCCATCGCGTTGCGTTCGATACAAGGAATCTGAACCAATCCGCCGATCGGATCACAAGTCATTCCCAAGTGATGCTCCATTGCAATCTCCGCAGCCTCGGCCGCTTGCC
>CAZZDZ010000160.1:0-12523 GCA_964652675.1 uncultured Pirellulaceae bacterium | reverse complement strand
AAGATTCAGGCGAGTCGTTGCTGGATCGTTTCACACAGAAAATCGAACGCCTTATGTTCATCGCTTCCGGCGGTTTTGTCGATCAGTGGTGTCAAGTTTGCAATCTGCTGTGCGATATCGTCCGCCTCCAAAATATGGGTTCGCGTCGCCAAAATCGCTGTTTCGATCACCGCATGCTTGGCTCGATTGAAACCAAAAAACGGGCGAACTACCCCTGACTGGACGACTTTGCAGTGCATGTCGATGCGTGGCTCGTCACCACTGGTCGATTCAATTTCGACGGCAAACCAGCGATGGCAATCTTTTAGCGGCGCCCATCCACCATCGATGCGCTGCACCAGCGATTCGGCTTTGTCTGGATCGATCGCATCGACTGCCGCTTGTGCAAACAGCCAAACATCGTCGGTCACATGGATGACGGCCCGGTTGGTAGCGGACAGATTTTGGTAGGTCGTGGATGATGTGAAAGGCCGCAATGTGAATTGGGGATCGGTCAGATCACCGGTGACAACGGGGCCCATCGGCGCGATATTGATTTTGCCGTTGGCATCAAGGGTCGTGACAATCGATTCGAGAATCACGACGCACACTCCGGGTTTGATTTGGCAGTGCGATCGATCGAAGCCATCGACGCGAAATTGCTTAGCAGTTGTGATCCGTGGTCGGTAAGGACTGATTCGGGGTGGAACTGAACTCCGTAAATCGGACGCGTGCGATGTCGAACGCCCATGATCACGCCATCGCCACTTTTTGCGGTCACGATTAAATCGGCAGGCAGTGATTTACCGTCGATCGCCAGCGAGTGATAGCGGCCAACGGACATCGGTGACGGACAATCAGCGAAAAGCCCTTGTTCGTCGTGTGTGATTTCGGATTTCATTCCGTGCATTGGACCGCATTGGTGGACGATGCCACCAAAGGCAACCGCGATTGCTTGGTGGCCCAGGCAAACACCCAAAATGGGAACGCTCGGATCAAGCTGCTCAATGAGCTGGACACTGCAGCCTGCTTGTTCAGGACGTTTGGGCCCGGGAGAAATGACGACTGCCTCAGGTTTCAAACGCTGTACGTCCTGAACGTCCACTTCATCGCTTCGCACGACCAAACTTTGGTATCCCAATCGGCGCAAGTATCTGGCCAGGTTGTGGACGAAAGAATCATAATTGTCCAGCAACAAAATCATGTTTGTAGGCGACGGCCGTTGGAATGCGAGCTACCAAACAGGTATCCAAATCGGGCATTCGAATCGCGTCGGTGATCAGCGGCGAGGTTTTGCGAACTTGATCCTGTTAATCAACTTTACGACTTGGTCGCCTTTTTTGTAACCACTCACAGCGGTGATCGCCTGGATAACATTGGAATATTTGAGGTGATAATCGGCGTCCAATTCGACTTCTGGCGTCTTTTGCCCCGGCTAGGACACTTCGTTGGAAGCAATGTTCAATGCCTTGCGCAGTTGTCCACAGAAGGTGTCCAGGACGAGGATCCGTGCGGTGTATTTGTCGTTGGCGGGAACGATCGTCCAAGGTGCTCGAGGAGGGTTGGTACGCTGGAGCATGTCGTTGACGGCTACCTCGTACTCGTCCCATTTCTCTCGGTTGCGCCAGTCTTCTTCGGTCAGTTTCCATCGTTTGTGCGGAGTCACTTCGCGATCTTTAAACCTGCGTAACTGTTCGTCCTGCGAGATGTGCAGCCAGAATTTGCAGATCATGACTCCGCTTTCGACTAACTCTTGTTCAAATTCATTGATCTCATCAAAGGCTCTCTGCCATTCGTCGTTTCGTGCAAACCCTTCGACCCTTTCGACCAAAACACGCCCGTACCATGATCGGTCAAAGATGGTGGTGTTGCCGCCTTGGGGGATGTGACGCCAAAAACGCCAGAGGTAATGTTGCGCCTGCTCGTCTTGACTGGGAGCCGCAGTCGGAATGACGTGGTAGTTTCTGGGGTCAAGCGCTTTCAAGATGCGGCGTATTGATCCGCCTTTTCCGGCGGCATCCCAGCCTTCAAAGGCCAACAAACTTGAAACTTGTTGTTGTTTGGCCAGTCGACACAAACGATTCAGTTCGCCTTGAGATTGCGCCAGCCGACGCCGGTATTCCTTCTTGGGCATCGTCCGCTCCAAGTTGACTCTGGCAAGCCAATTGACGCGACTGGGTTGAAAGTTGGCTTCATCGCTTTGTTGATCAGACTTAGGTTTAACCGACGAACCGACTTTTGATTTCGGTTGATCCAAACGCGCCTTGATCGAACTCAGGATATGTTCTCCGATCGTGATCGATCGGTAACGATGGTCGGCTCCATCAACGACTCGCCAGGGTGCGAGACTGGTGTCCGTCGCATCGATAATTTGATCGCCAGCTTGAACAAAGCGATCGTACATCGCCCAGTGCGCCCAATCGGTGTGCGTGACACGCCACGACGTAGCAGGGTTTGCTTCGAGTCTTTTCAGTTGCTTTCGTTGATGCTTTTTGTCCAGGTGCATCCAAAACTTCAAGATCAACGCGCCATCAGTCGCCAGCGTTCGTTCGAACCGACGAATCCGTTCGACATGCGCCGGAAAGTCTTCGGGAGTCACATTCTGCGCAACGCTACCAAGCAGCACATTGGAATACCAAGCGCTTAGAAATAATCCGATTTGTCCACGAGGAGGCAGGTCCTGCCAGTAACGTTGAAACGTTGGACAATCGATTTCGATGTCGGTTGGGGAAGGCCTGACGTAGGCACGATTGACCAACCAACGCGCATCCATCCACTCGTTCAGCAGATTGACTGCTTCGCTCTTGCCGGCTCCATCGACGCCCGCAAACAGCACGATCACGGGAAAGTCAGCTTTGCGTAGCGAATTTTGAACTTGCAAAAGCTCGGCACGTAGCAGCGGCAATCGAGCGTTGAAGTCTTTTTTCTGAAGCTTTTCTGAGTGAACGAATTTTGACAGTTTCATTGACATCTCTTGTTCCTACCGCGATTGAATCAATCACGACAATCTCGTTACACATCAATGCCTATCGTCTAGGTTTCGCGAACTTCACTTTCTCAATCAGCTTGATGACTTCGTCGCCGTTTTTGTATCCACTGACTGCTGTAATGGCCTGGATGACAAAGCCGTATCTCAGGTTGAAGTCCGAGTCGATTTCGATCTCGGGGCCATCGTCTCCTTCGGCGGGCACACCGGTACCGACTTTTTCGAGCACTTTTGCACGCAGTTGGTCAAAATTGACACCCAAGTCCGTGGTGTCCAAAACCATTCGTGCCAGCGTACCATCATCGGTTGCGTGCATGCGAAGCTTCAGAGGCAGATCCAAGGATTCGGATACGGAACTGCTTTGACCGGCGAGCGGCATTCGGATGCTAAAGTCGCCTTCTAGTTCGACGATTTTGAAAGTCATCACAAAGAACACCAGCAGCAGAAAGACAATGTCAATCATGCTGGTCATGTTAAGTTCTTGCTTCTCTGCTTCCTGTCGGTTCCGAATTTTCACGATCGATCCTCCTTGGCCCGCAACGCAAAGTTCACCAGTTTTTCTTCCTGGGCAACTCGGATTACTTCTTGGACGTCACCGGTCGCAGTGTTCCGATGAGCGCGAATGATGACGTTTGCGTCAGCCGCTGATTTGCCTTCGGATCGAATCACGGCCAATTCACGCTTTAGAAACGTGGGCAGTCGCTCGATCGAAAAACTATCGCCACCAAGCACAATATTGTTGCCGTCTTCGTCAACCACATCAGCGATATGCAAAACGATGGCGTGTTCCAACGGAGCCTCAGGAGGTTTGACTAACCGACTGGAGGGCAAAACGACACGTTCATTGGACTCGGTTTGGGCGAAATTAATCAGCACCATAAAGAACGCGATCAACTGAAACACCATGTCAATCATGGGTGTCAGGTCGCCTTCGGCCATGTCCGGCTTTTCGGATTTGACTCTCATGGGCTTACTGTTGACCTTCTTGTGGTGCGAAGTCCTCGAAGCGACTCATCAGGTTTTCGCTGGTCACGCCGACTTCTAAAAGCAGTCGAGCGACTCGGTTTCGCAGAATGTTGTAGACCGCGATAGCAGGGATCGCGACGAACAAACCAAGCAGTGTTGTGAACAACGCCTTGGAAATACCTTCGGCCAACTCGGCTGGCTTGGGCGCCGATGGGCTGGTCGCGATCACACGGAACGATTCGATCATTCCTTGGACGGTTCCGAACAGACCGATCATTGGGCTTAGGTTGCCGATCAAAGCCATGTAGCTCAGGCGGTGCTCCAGTTTCATGCTCTCTTCCTCGCCGACTTCTTGCATTCCTTCGAGAGCTTTGTTGTAGCCGCGTGAGAGTTTTGCGAGACCAGCCGACAGGACTTGGCCTAATACCGATTCGTCGCTGCGAGCCATGTCATAGGCTTCTTGGAATTCTTTTTCGTTTAATTTTTCTTCAAAGCTCTCGACTAATTCTTGCGGGCACAGGGTTTCGCGTCTGGCCGCCAGAATGTTCATGACAATCAGCGAAACAAGCGTGACCGAAAGCGCCAAGAAAATCAGCAAGTACATCAAGCCAAGCGAGTTGTACGTCCACTCCAACAAACTTTGCTCGGGTTCGGGAGCCTCTCCACCACCACCGCCATCACCACCAGCGGCGGGAGCAGGATCGACTGGTGCAGCCGCTGCGGCGGGTTCGCCGAATTCGTCGGCAGCGTCATCTTGGGCGATCGACATTGTCGCCAGTCCAAGAGTGGATAATAGTGCGATGAAAAACAATGCGGCACGAATAGTTAGTTTGGGCCCACTCACTAGATTTAGTTGGCGGGACGAGCCAGTGGCATCGGACATCAATGAAGCACTCCGAGAGAAGAGTTGAGGTAGTTTTTGAGTGAGTGGCTGATGTCAGACGATTTCATCTTTCGTCGATCTGACAGAGCTATTAGCTAATAACACGATAGTCTAACAAAGGTACCCAAGCACGTCTTAACTTGAACGACTTTGCGGGCGAAAAGAACCAGTTGGGGGTCATCATTTCACGGTGAACAAACTGCAGCCGTAATTTGGGCAAATTTGTAGGTGGTTCATTAAGGATAAGGCGACGGGATTGGCCTGCTTGCAGAAACCGGTTGATCTGCTTGCAGAAACGGTACGGCTAATTGGCGAAACCGGGGTAACGTTGTTTCATTTCTTGGCGGGACTGGGCGGCACGATCTGGCTTGCCGACTTTTTCCCAGAGCGTGATCAGTTTTGACAAGGCTTGAGCATGAGCGTCAGGTTGGGTGGAAAACATCAAATGGGTGTGTAGATAAGCGAGTATTGCGCCATCGGAATCACCCGAAGCTTCGTAGCTAGCTCCCTGCGCGTTGTAAATTTTGGCGGCCATCTCGACATCGGTTGGATTCAGTTCCGCGATCAGCGAGTCGACCAACTTGAGCCCCTCGGCCCCTTTGCCTGACTTGGCCAACCCGACGGCCTTGCCCGCTTTGGACAAAGTTTGCAAACGGACTTTTCCTGGCGTGTCTGCTTTCGCGCCAATGATTTTATCAAAGTCACCCATCGCCCCGGCGCCATCTCCCTTGGCAAGTTTTGTGACGCCTGTCAGGTAAACGGATTGCATCTTTGTCTCCGGCGAGGCGGCTCTGAGGAGATAGCCATACCACTTTTGTGCGTTTTGGTGATCGTTGATCGCCAACGCCAGATCCCCGATGGTCTTGGCGGCTTGGTAAAAGTGCCAGTTGTCTTTGTTAGCCGCCACAAATGAACTCATTAACTTTGCCGCAGCCGCTTTGTTTCCGCGTCCCGACAAAGCCAGTTGGGCCTGGGATTCTGCCAAGTAGAACTGCGCGTCAGCTTTGACGACATCGCGATTGATTTTTGCCAAATCAAGTTTCTTTAGCTCAGCATTGGCTTGTTGGTACTGGTTGTCCAGCATGAACTCGCGAGCCTTGGTCAGTCCCGATGGGTCGCCTTTGAAGAGAAGTTTGTCGACGGTTTCACTCGGGATCGCGATGACATTGGCTCCCGTTTTGAACTTGATCCCATCTTTAGTGACTTCTGTCACGGTTCCAATCTGTGCCTTACTAGCTCCAGAAGCGTAGATGCGGTCTTGAGCCGATGCGGTCTGCGAACCAAACGTAATCGAAGCGACAACGAAGCAAAGAAGATGTAGTCGAAAGTGAGTCATAGAGAACTTAGAGGCGAAAGAACTAAAATGAGTGTGGTGTGGGACGACGTGAGGCGAAAGCGATTAGTTTGCGGCAGCCCCCGCAGGGGCAGGTGTCAGCGGTTTAAGGCCGGTTGCCTTTTCCCCGACTTCTTTTTGGGCTGTTTTTAATAGGCGATCGAATTTGGCCCGCTGCTCAGCGCCACCAAGATTCGGATCAAACGACTCGACCCCTCTGATCGCCTTGATGGACTCGCGTTTCTTGTTTTCGTCTTTGTTTGCTCTGCCGATTTGCAGAAAACAATACGCGATGTGATAACGGGACTCGAAAAACTTGTCAGCGAATTTTTGGTTGCGTTGAGTCAGCTTGCTGATTTTACCCCAACCCCAAATGACATTCTTGCCGTCGTCGCCTTTTCTCGCCCCCGAGAGCGCCGAGCCGTAAGCTCTCTCTGCGAACTTTTTGTCGACAATGCCAGCCCAGTTCTCGTACGCCAATGCAGCCTCGAATTGAGCGTCCAGCATCGTTGGTTTTTGTTTCAAGATCTTTTCTAGTTCATCCAAAGCAGGTTTGTATTGGCCGGTTAACCTTTGGCACTTTGCGCGAAGGTACACGATCGAAATATCTTGACCGCCAAGGCCTTGGAAAATGTCAGAGGCGCCTGCGAGCAGTTTGGCGGCTTCGGATCCTTCGGCGGCTTTGGTCTCGCCAGGTTGCATCGCTGATTCGCCCATTCCCATCATCGTTTGGGCAACCCATTTCAATGTTCCCGCGTCTTTGCTGGACTTAGCGATTCCTTCTAGCAAGTCGGTGAAAGCTTTCATCAGCTTTTCGCGTTTGGCAGGTGATGCTTGATCCAATTGGTCGCGAACATCGTTTGCAAGAGAAACGTAGGTGGACGCCAAACGCGCCTTGCCGTCTTCACCTGGAAAAGCTTTTTGCAGTTTTACCATGGTCGCTTTGGCTCGCGTTTGCAGCGGACCTGGATCTTTGACCAAGGCCATTTTTGCGAACAAGACTTTCAGTTCTGTGCTGAACAGGTCTCCTTCGAAACCTTTGGTTTTAGGTTTTTGGTTGGGCAGAAGTGTGATCGGACCGTATTTGGGGTGGTCCAGCACTTTGAACGCTTTGTCGACCTCGTCTTGCTTCAGGTAGATTTTTCCAAGCACCAACGCTGCTTTCATCGCTTCTTCGCCGACAATGCCGCCTTTGATTGCGTCCAAACCTGCTTGCAAGGTGCCTGCGGCATTGGTTCGTACCTGGTCCGCTTCGGCGACCTTTTCGTCTTTGCGTAACTGCAGCGATCGGTTCCAAAGCAACTGCCCAAGTAGACGTCTGAACTTGCTTTGTTCGGTGGCATTGTTCATCGATCCGATCAAGCGTTCGGCTCCATCGTAATCGTCTTTTCGCAGCATCATGCTGATCCGAAAACCAGTTGCTCGCGAAGTCACCTGTTCGTCGGGCCACGTTTTGGTCAAGTATTCGCTGAAACGACTTAACTGCCCCAGCATCGCGTCGTTGTTTTCGGTATCAATTTCTTTCAGCAGTTCCTGGTAAGCCGACAGCGCGAAACTGCTGCCATTGATTCCCATGTCGGTTCCCGGCGCGCTGCGTGCCAAGAACGACCCCACCACAATCGCATCGTGAAAATTTTTGCCTTGGAACAAATTGTATGCGAGTAGTTGTCGAACTTGGTTGGCTGTTTGAGCGTTCGTTTTTGAATTGACCATCCCAAGTCCGTGTCGCAAAATCTGCGTCGCGATCGATCGAGATTCAGCCAACTGTTTGGCAAGGTTTTCTTTTTCTGCCTTCAATTCGGGCGTTTCTTTTTGACTTTCAAGCGTGTCAAGCGATTGCTGGAGCGTCGTCGCAGCTTGGTAGAGCGTGGTCGCCGAAGTCAGCGCGTCGTCAATGCTCTTGGGCGGTTCTGCCGTAGGAAGCGGTTCGGCTTTCGTCGAAACCCCCAGGCCTTCGAGCAGTTCTTTGGTTTCGACTAGGTGCGTGCCCGGGAATTTCTTGGCGTCGTTCAGTAACGCTCGGCCTAACGTGTTTGCCTTTTTCGCATCGCTAGGCTTTTGTTTGCTGTCGCCAGCTTTTGCCAAATAGGCTTTGGCAAGCGCCAGACGCAGCAACTGAACCGTCGGTGTTCTTTTTTCATTGGGGCGCAGCGACTCGATCGTCGGGGCGGCTAATTTGATCGACTGCTCGTACTTAGGCGGTTTGTCCGACATGTTCAAACCAATGGTTCCGATCAACGCCTTCTGCTTGGGCTCGCGGAACACGTCGGCTTCGAGTTCATCAAGCATCTGTTTGTAGAAATCCCGAGCCTTGTCTTTTTGACCAAGCATCGCGCTGATGTCGCCTTTGTAGACGAGCGACACGACGCCCGGCACAAACTTGCGATACTTTTCACCGATCGTGTTAAATCGACCCAACGCGTCTTCCAGGATTTTCTTGCCGCCCTTGCCCGGGTCGTCATAAGTCTTTGCGGCCAAAATCAAAGTGTCTGCCGCTTTAACCTGAGAATCAAGAAACTCGCCGTAGTATGTCTTTCGAAGGGCGGCTTTCTTGGGTTCTTTCTTTGAATCGATGCCTTGCAGTTTGGTCAGTTTGCCTTTCAGGTCTTCCGCGATCGAATCAAAAGTCTTTGACGCCGCCAAATAGGATTCCCTCGCTTTTTTCTTTGCCGCAGCGTCTGGATCGACCGCCAGTATCTGCGAGGCTCGAACCATCTGCAGGCGGCCAAGCTGTCCGCGTGCTTCGGGGGCTCGTGGATGATTGGCCTGTTTCAGAAAAACCGCTAGTTCCGATTGAGCATCCTCGAAAAATTTCTCGCGGTCTTTGCCGCTACGTGACACAATCGCTGCTTCGATAAAATTCTGAGCCTTCTCCAGCGGAACCGCTTGAATCAGTTCTTTGTCGACACCTGGATACTTGCTCAATCGAGTCAAATACAATCCGGCTGTATCAAAGTAACCAGCCGCACGAAGCTGTTTCAAAAATTGTTCCGCAGGTTCGCCTTGAGCAAGAGCTTGGTTTTGTAAACAGGCAACCAACGAGACGAATGCAACGACCCCCAACAAAAGACGTTTGCCAAACTGCATTGCGTGACCAAAAATATTTCCAGTTTGTAGCGATCGATTTTTATCGTGATGCGATCGAGACAACGTCGACATGGTCGTGCTCCTGGATGGGGACAAGAAGGAGCGGTATCTTACCCGAAGTGCCAGAATTTGTTGTTAAATTCGACGACGACTTCGTGTTGGGGTCGTTCCGAACGGAATTTTGCCAAAACACCACTACTCTTAGGGTAAAGTGACTCTATCGCTCCTTCAAGCATGCCGTGCAGATACGGGACGTTTTCTAATGCGAATTCCTTCTCAATTTAACGATGAAACGCTTTATGGGCGGCGAGCGAAACGCCCCAGTTCCGCGCACGCCTACCGTCGGCTGTTAAGATTGGCGATTGCGCTTGTCCTGGTAATCGTCCTGATGGGGCAGGCTTCGCAACCACGCGTCTGGCGGATCTTTTTCGGAGACCCCCAGGCCGAAGCAATCGAAGCCGATCAGGGATTGCCTGTTGCGAACTCCAATTCGTCCGCGATTGCGTTTTCAAACACGTCATCAAACGATCCCGCGCAGCTCGACGGTGTCTCGCAACAGGCCGCGCCCGCTACGCTTCAGGAACTTGCGTCGGATTCAATTGATCCGGCCGTTTTGGCCGCAGCACGGGTTTTGACACGCCAGCAAACCGTCAACGAGCAACGCCAATGGACGGTCTTGCTGGATCGCTGGCAGTCGGGGGAGTCGTTTCCCCTCATGCGTTCTTTTGTGCCCCAAGTCATCAGCCAAATTGGCGAGGCTGATGAGCTAAGCGATACCGAAAAAGAAGACTGGGTATCGATGCTCCGGCGATTTGATGACCATTACGGAACGGGCGGGATCGTCGTGACAGCCCAGGAAAAGATCGAACAGAAGAAGATCGAGCAGGAAAAACAAAACACGGACACAGCAAACGCATCACCGAAAGACAACGCGTCAGAATTGACCTTCGCCGACCTCCAGCGATTGAATGCTTGGCTGGCCTCTTTGGACGAAGCAGCCGTGAATCGCGTGATTGATGGCAGCGTTTGGCGATCACAAGATTTGGACGCGTTTTACCGACAGCTTGACCAAGCCCACAAACTAAAAGCACAAGGGGCTGTTGCCGTTTCCGTTGTCCCGCTGATGCAACAACCCCAAGTCTATTTAGGCAGCCGAGTGCGCGTTCGCGGAACCGTTGGGAGTGCTGAAAAGAAAAAGGCCGGTGCCAATCCTTTTGGCGTGACCGAGTATTGGGAACTGTGGGTCAAACCTGACGACGGTGGCGATCGACCGATGGTTTTGATTTTGCCGGACGTACCAAAAGACGTCAAAGCAATCGAGAAACTTGGCATCGTCAACAAAGGCCCCGAAGTCAGCGTGGTCGGTCGATTCTTTAAACGACTGGCGTATCCATCAGGGATCGGAGCCGACGCGGCGCCTGTTGTTATTGGTCGTGTCATGGGATTCGGCAATACCGTTTCGCAGGCATCGGCCGGCACCGCAGCGATCGCAAATCGAAAATCGCTCACCAATCGTTTTCTGTGGACGCTTGGCGCCGCGCTGCTGATAGGGTTGTCGCTTTCGGCTGCCGTGATGTGGCGCACGGGAGTGGTGGCAAAGCAATCGCGCGAGCTGCGGAATCGTCGCGAAACACTCGTCGAATTCCCCGAGGCGCTCGTTCAAAACACAAAACAAAACGTAGCGATTGTCCAGGAATCTTCTCAGTCTACGCCGGAGAATTGATGTCCCAAATGGACTTCTGCTGATTGAAACACTTGAAATATCGAAAAACACTATGAATCGAATCATCACTCTGTGCGTCTGTGTAGCGACTTTGTGCTGTTGGCAGAGCTCGGCGAAATCTGAATCTGTGCTTGAATTGTTGCCCGGATTCGATGTCCAGCGAGTCCAAGAGGCTTATCCGCCAAGCGATTCAAAGACGTTTGGCGAATTGGCCAAGATGGTCTTCCGATTGCAAAAAATCAGCAAGAAAACAATCGATTCAAAAGTCTCGCCCGAAGGATCCGGCGGGGAAACGGAGATTGGACAGGCCGCCAAATTTGACGGCACCATCAAATCACTGCGACTGTTGAAAGTCCCCGAGAAACTAGTGGAGTTTTTGGAGTTCACGGTTTTTCAAGACACCGTTGTCCAGTTCGGTGAAGGCAGCGAGGCGCGGACAATCAACGTCATTTCGGCTCGACTACCCAAAGGCGTCAAGGTCGGCGACCGCGTCAGCGGAGTTGGGATCGTTATCGAACCAGGCGACAAGCGTGCCGTGGTTGCCTGTCCGCTGCAATGGTTTCCAAGTGAACCAGCCAGCGATGGCTGGCGATTGCTTGGCGAAGCGGGCGTCGACGTTAGCGAACTTGCTCAAGTCGGATCACGCAATCGAGAATTGTTGACGGCAAAAGACAACGATTCGTTTTATCAAATCTTGTCCGTCGCTCAGGATATCGGTCAGTCAAATGAAGCGACCAAGTTCGAACCGAAGTGGGTAAAGCCAATCAACCTGTTGAAGCAGCCAGAGAAGTACACCGGCGATTGGATTCGAATGCGTTTGGACACCGTGCGAGTCACCCGTGTCGCCGTCACCGAAGCCGCAAGACAAAAGCAACTTGGTACCGACCATTATTTTCAGGTCGACGCCCACGGCAACTTGGAAAACGTCGCGGTCCAAATCGAACGACCCAAGGGCGAAGAAGGCCCGCCTGTTCGCTTCGAGGGAACGTATCCGGTTTCGTTGGTGATGAAGAAACTGCCTCCTTTCTTGACCGAAGCGATTCGCAAACAAGAAGGCGGTGATGCGGTTGCCGCCATGATCTCGCAGCCGATCCAAATAGAAGGTTTTTTCTTTCGGCTCTGGAGCTACTCGTCGGATTTTATGCAGCGGCAAGGTGGGGGGAATCAGTTCGGACCGCTACTGATGGTGGCGCGAATGACCGACCGATCCCAAGTCGCCCAAGCAGGTGTGGGGCCAGAGATCTTTGGCTATGTCGCTGCCGTTGCTGTGATTGGAGCGATTTTGTTGGTGCTGATTTGGACACGCTACACCTCGAATTCGGATCGCAAAGTAAGAGAGAAAAACCAGCAGCGTGAATCGCAGCGTCTGGATATCCCTGCCGACGCAGGGTAAAGGCGGGTCAACGCAATACGGATTAACGCAGGGATAAAACATCTGCCCTCTTGACCATCGACGCTGCATTGCGACGATGGGCGATAACGAAAACGCTGGTTTTTCGTATTTCCGTCGTCGCAAACAATGATCTTTAGATACATGAAAGCTCCAATCCGAGTCGCTGTAACAGG
>CAZZDZ010000159.1:5124-12772 GCA_964652675.1 uncultured Pirellulaceae bacterium | reverse complement strand
GTGTCGAAGTTGATAGCCGAACCGAGGCATGTACTGTGATCAACTTGCCGAACGACAAGGGTTTACCGCGATAGATTTTGCTGAACGGCGTTTTTGGAATGGCCAGCCGTATGACGAGGTCATTGATTTGCTAAAAAAGACGTAGCCTGCTTCCTTAACCAAGGGGCCGAAAAACCATCACACGACGGCAAATCAACTTCGCGTGCTCCGCGAGGACTGTCGTTCTATGAATGAAAGGCAACTAATGTGCACCTGTGGTTCGCTCGCAATGATGGTCAATGACCGTCCAACTCCATTTGGCTACGCGGATGAGATCGGGTTCTTTGTTCAAGGACCAGAGAGCAAGTGGTATCCTATCCACCATTGCCTTTGGTGTGGCGAACGGTTACCGAAACGCGTAGGAGACGGAGTAATTGCACCTGCGGATGAGTATGATCGCATTTTTGACGACGCATCAACGATTCGGAAACCTGAAGAGTGCTTCGAGATATTTGGCAAACCTGACTACGACAAACCCTTTCCCGACGACAGGGGAATGCCAACAGACTTGCGCAACATCGAGTATTACAATATCTCTGATTGGTATACGTTAGAATTCTACTTTCAGGAGCCTGGTTACCACAGGTTCTCGATTCAGGCGAAATCAATTCCGCTTCGCAAGAGCGCAGAGCCATGAGAATCACTGAAGTACCGTGTCAGATGTTATTACATCGAGATCACTTTGGCGGTACTCGGTCAACGACACCTTTACTTTGACGAGGCAGTATTGCTCTTTCCCGACTCAGCAATCGTTATTCTCCGCGAAGCCGTTTGGCAGCCAGATGCGACGCGTTCATACGACATGATGTCCGGTGGCTTCGTTTGGTCTGATGAACTCTGGCGCAGCGCAGCTCGCGAGTGCAGGAAAAGTGACAGCTGGGCTTTCCGATACGTGCTTGGATACCGTGCGTCGTTGATACGCGAATGTCCACTCGAGGAGCTTGCTGAACCTTGGCTTCAACTCAAAGCTGAGTGTCCGAAGTTTCCCGGTCTAAGACCGGCTCGATTCTCACCGAACCTGCGACAAGAGCTTGAAGCGATACACGATCAACGGATGGCGGAGCTGGAAGCGTTTTTTGAGGCGGAGAACGGCACGGAATAACAACAACGCAACGCGAGCAAATGAATGCCAAACGATCCGTCAATCCTCGAACTCCACATCACGGATGCCAAAAACAAACCGATGGTGACTGTCGAAACCGTTTCCGCGGTAGCTGGCCGTGGTTTGATGGGCGACCGGTACTACTACGGCACCGGCTACTACTCGAACATCGCTGGTTGGGGCGCGCAAGTAACGCTGATCCAACACGAAGCGATTCAAGCCATCAACACAGGATACGAAACAGATTTCACCGGGGCGATGATGCGACGCAATATCGTTACGCACAACATCAAACTTGATTCGCTGATTGGGCGATCTTTTCGCTGCGGCCAGGCCATACTTCGCGGCACCAAAGCGTTTCCGCCTTGCGCTCATCTCGCATATTTGCTCGGCCGAAAGGAAGTGCTAAAGTACTTTGCGTATTGTGGCGGTATCGGTGCGGAGGTTGTCGCAGATGGAGTCATTGCCGTAGGCGACACGATTGCTGTCATCCAACCGGAAACCGAAACTCTTGGGTAGCCAGTGAACAAACGACTAGACGACATTCTCGCGTTTGGTCACCCTGGACGCGAAACCGATCGAGCGCGCAACACGATTGAACTTGCAGTCAAATGCGCTGATGAACTCGGTGATAACGTTTTTGATTCGTGCCATTTGATCGCTGGGCTCTATCGCGAGGGCAATGGTGTCGCGTATCACGTGTTGAATAACCTTGGCGTCAAACGATCCCAGATTGATTCCGCGCTTGAGGCACGTGAACGAGCTAAGTCCGAAGATTTTCGGATTGACGACGATATCCGAAAGGTGCTTAACGCAGCTTTTGCCGCTGCGAGTGAAATGTCGCACAGCTACATTGGAACGGAACACTTGCTGATTGGCGCAACCACTGACGGATCGAAATCTGCGTTACTGATAGCCGAGCTGGGCCAAAACCCACGCGACGTCAAGAACGATGTATTCGATCTTCTTGGGGATGGTTTGCCCTGACCGGCAGTGTCCGACGAGCCGTGGCGTGTATGAAGCATGGCAAAAGATAAACGTAGATGGAAACCAAATAGGTCGCGTTTGGTGACGCCGGCCGTTCGCCAACATAGACATAGATATGGACACTCAACTCGCGATTCTGAAGTTGATTGATGAGTCGTGCCGCAAGCTGTCGCTTTCCGATTGCGGTGAAATCACATGGGACCACGGCCAGCAGATTCGATCGATCGTATTGCGGGGTGAACGTGGAGAGCGTGATGTGTGGTCCGAGTTTCTCGACATGCTTCGCGGGGATTCCAACGCAGCATCTGGATTCTATCGACTGCTCGGCCAGCTTGGTGTCGTTCGGTATTCGACTTACCACGAGCGCGAAGTTGTCACCGCACCTAACGGAATGCTGCCATTCACTGACGAACAAGAGACCGAGTTCCTTGCTGCATTCGATACGCAACCTTATGCTCCCAACACACCAAGTCAAAAGCCCGATCCGATGGCAGGCGAAGTGATGTACGTCGAATGGAAACCAGGCTTGGCCGGTCACGCGCGTATCGGTCGTGTACGAAAATCAGGAAGTGGCAAAACGCTGTACTACTTCACCTACGTGCTCACGTCTTTGAAAGGCCAAGGGTACAAGGCGAACTACATTGATACTGAATCAGGAATGGAGTTCTGGGTCTCCAATTGCCGCAAGGACGGTAACGACACACTGTACCCAGGCATCATTGAGGTCGACCCGAATGCTCGCGAAGAGTACTGGGTCGAAATCCGCGGCATGCCGGAGAACGCACAAGTGACTTCATTTCGCTCCGAGGGCAAGTACTCAAAGCGACGCCCGACTTAGTAGCGAATCATCACACGAACCATAAGCCGGGCATCCGAGGTTTTGCAAATGAAACATTGGCGTGTTGATTCGTGTCAATTTACCTTCGATCCGCGTGGAGGTCGGAACAATAATGTTCGCTAATCACAACTGATGTTAAACTTGGCACGGGTTGGCGGCGAGAATGTTGTTCGTTCGGGCTGCAACCACATTTCAAAACGGCATTTCCTTTCTTTCGCGGTTGATTCAATTTCCCCTGGATAAAAGATGCGCAGACGATTGGACAACCGCGAAAGAAACGAAATACGCGAAATAATCATCGCGGTGGGCTCGGTGCGCGGCCAAGTTTGGCGTTGGAGTAATAACCACGATAGATGACCAACCAACTGGTATTGCTACTGGGCTAAACTTTTCAACTAGTCCGCGTTGGAATAAGTGATGCAATACCTGACTTGCACATGATTTTGAAGTGGAGGGGCGTCTTTCTGGATCCGTGATGGCGGACGTCCAGGTTTGGCCTACGCGCCAACCCGAACCCTGTGATGGACCGGAATTGGCCGTCACGGTCTGTTACAATTGAAAATGTAAACAGCCAATCTGGTCATCAGTCCACCAGAATCTCAAACACGACTTCACGAGACTTACCAGGCACGCAATTGAGCTTCTCCATCAGGACACTGTTGCTTGTTTCACTCCTTGTTGCAGTGTCACTTGGCTTTCCTGCTGCTAGCGTGTTTGCATTTTCGTTTTTTCCGATCTACAAATATTTGGTACGTAGACGCGATCACATCCGTAACCAGCCATTGTTTTGTAGAATTGCAATTGTCGCTGCTTTACTGATTCCACCCTACGCTCTCTCGATCGGCCCGACTCAGATGTGGATTGGATATCTGAGCGCAAATGGTCGCAAGCAATCATTAAATCGCGTTATAGCCTGGAGAGACTCCTTTTACGTGCCGGTCTGTGAGATCAGTGATGACGGTGCATGGGATTATTTATGGGGCCATTACACATATCGGTGGTACCGCGCAGGCGATAGAATGGTTTTGTCCTCAGAGCCTTTCACTGATACTGAAGATAGCGAGGAACGATGAGATCCACCGAATCACGGTATTGTTTTTTACAAATGAAGATCACAATGGCCGTGCTTGGTGATCGTTTGTCGACAAAGTCGAGCATGAATCGAATGGAGTATGCGTGACAGGTACAGACAGCCCAATTGCCGTCTTGATGGGCATTGTTTTGCTCGTCGCATTTGTTGGTGTTCGACCCTTTCTAAAGACGAAACGGTTAAACATCACACCGCCGAAATTGATTGCGCTAGCGATTGTCGTGGGCTACTGTGTGGTTCGCACGTCACTGATCCCTGCATTGATTCTTCTCTGGCCGCTATCGTTCATTCACTTTCCTGACTATTGGGCCAACTTTCGTGGTTTCATTCACGGATCGCACATAGATCAACCGTCACCACCCATTCTGGTCACCGTTTTCGGTTGGCTTTTCTTTGTCGCAGGCATTTTTGCGATTCACTGGATCGGAATGTGATCGCTCAAGAAAACTCTCGGCGCAAGCATAGTACTGGGTGCGGGCTGCACCAAATTTCAAAACAGCATTTCCTTTCGCGTACTTGGCGTCTTTCGCGGTTGATTCAATTTCCACCTGGACAAAATATGCGCGGACGATGGGACAACCGCGAAAGGAACGAAATACGCGAAATCGTCATCGCGGTGGGTTCTATGCAGGAGCAAGTTTGGCGTGATGATCGTTTGGCAAAGGAATGGGGGCAGAGGAATAAAGTGAATTTGCTGAAAAGACTCAATTCCTTTGCCCCCATTCCTCTGCCTATTTCACACGTCGAACTTGTTGTCTCGAACGGTAATAAGCCAAACATCCAGATTATGAGCTTCGCTAGAGTTGTAGCCACATTACGAATCAGCATTTCCGTTTGCGTATTTGGCGTCTTTCGCGGTTGATTCAATTTCCGCCTGGACAGATCTTACTCGTACTCAGGCGTTTCGCCGGTACTCGTACTCGATGGCACGGTTTCGCGATCGAGTACGAGAGGCGTGAAACTTTGTTTCCAAAGAACTCGGAAGTTGCGCGTATGATCGGCTGAAGGCGGCGTTTTCCTTTTAGGCTAACGACGCTACTACCGACTTCATGTTCTGCATGCTTTCGGTGACTAGCGTTTCGACGCCGGGATCGTAGTCGAATACTTCTACGCTGACCCATCCGTCGTATTTGACGTCCTTGAGGGCTTGAAAGATTGGCCCAAAATCGACTTCGCCCATCCCTGGCCCACGACAATTGGGGTCGTTTGCATGGAAGTGCAGCATGACATCCGCGTTGTCGCGAATCACTTGATCGATTGCGATCGACTCGGTGCTCATCGCTTTGACGTCCAAGTGCAATTGCACTTGGTCGCTGTCAATCATTGATTGCAGTTTGCGCGCGTCTGCGGCGGTATTCAAAAAATTGCCTTCTTGTGGTCCCAGTGGTTCGAGCGCGATTTGAACTTGGTTTTCGACCAACGCGGGGACGACGCCGCGGATCACTTCGGCTGCATTGGACATCGCTTCGTCCATCGATTGGCCTTCGGTCAAATTTCGTTGCTGCGGCGACCCGAGTACCATCACGCTACCGCCTAGGTCTTTGCACAGTCGAGCCAATTCGCAACAGTACTCGGTCGTCTTTTGGCGAACGGCGGCGTCGCGCGTTGTCAGGTGTAAACTGTCCGTTTTGGCTAGCAACCAGTGCAACCCAATCGTCTCGAATCCCGCCGATTCAACTGCACTGCGATACGACTTGCGATCATCTGCCGTGAACGAAAAGATGTCATCGGTGAGCATAAACGGCGCGATTTCCCAACCGGTGTAGCCCACATGCTTTGCGTACTGAAGCGATTTTTCTAACGGCCAATCGCCAAAAGTTTCGTTGCAGATCCCGTATTTCATTTCGTCACCAGTTGTCCTGAGTTTCGGACGGTATCGTGAATCGCCGAAAGTCTTGACGACTTCCGCGACGCCTGAACGTCAGCACTAAGGTTATCAGTTGGCGGACAAATTGTCTTTCATCTGAAGCAGCGCTTTGTTTAGAATTTCTGCGTTTTCGGGCGCGATGTCCTGCATCGCTTTCTTGCGAACACGATCAAGTACGGGAAGAAGTTCTTTGACGGCTTTTTTTCCTTCGTCGGTGATCGCGACCAGAATGACACGTCGATCATTGGGAGAAACTGTTCGCTGAACGATCTTTTTTCGCACCAACCCGTCTACCTGACGCGTTAAGGTCGTAGCGTCACGCATCATCCGTTCCGCCAATTCGGTCATTCGCAGTTCATGATCACTGGAAGAAAGCCGAATTAAGACTTGAGTTTCTTCTGGCGAAAGTGCTATCCCCGCATCTTTCACAGCAGCAGAAATCGCGTTTCGCATCAAATGTGCTACTCGCCCAATCGTGAAAGCGGGAGAGAAGTCAAAATCAAAATCCAATGTTAAATCCAACTGCAGCTTCAGTGACAACCAAGTCAATCGATGGCACGAAAAAGCAAAAGAAGAAGTGTGCCCAATTCGGCCTGAATCCCTTTCGTGGGCTAGGCCGCGTCTACCCAGCATGGGGTGACCCTTTGTTTCGTATTATCAGTAATGCCGGGTGGGTGTCAACCACCGCTGACACACTGCTAAAGACCATTCGTTTTGTACCGCCCCAAAATGCCGAGAGGCGATGAATCCAGATAATTCAACGCATAGGGTAGCTGTCAGGACGAAGTTCCGTCGTGAGTGTTCTGCTGCGCTATTGGTTCTTCGGTCGGTGGGTATCGAAGCGGAAATGCGGCATTTTGACGGTGACTGGTTGTTGCTGGTTGCTGAGGAAGATTGGGAGAATTCGGTTGAGCAATTGAGGGAGTATCACGACGAAAATACGGCTGCAGCTGTTCAAGCCAACGAACGTGTTACGACGCAGTACGGCGGCGCGGTTGCCGGTGTTGTCGTATACGCCATCTGCTTGATCATGTTTGCGATGTTGGATTTTCAATCGTTGTATGAAATCCAATGGCGATCAAGCGGTAGCAGCCAGTCGGGGCGTGTTGTGGCGGGCGAGACTTGGAGGGTTGTTACGGCACTGACACTTCATGCAGATGTGGAACACCTGGCCGGCAACCTGGTTTTCGGCGGTCTTTTTGGAGTGATCGCCGGGCGCGTTTTGGGCGGCGGGGTCGCTTGGTTGGCGATCGTGTTGGCGGGTGGCCTTGGCAACTATATCAACGCAATGGTGCAAGCCGCTGAGCATAATTCGATTGGCGCGTCGACTGCCGTTTTCGCGTCACTCGGTTTGACGGTGGCTCATGCGCTGCGCCACAGAGCGGCGGACCGTGTGAGCCGACTGAAAAGATGGAGTCCGTTGATCGCTGGAGTTGTCTTGTTTGGTTTTACTGGTATCGGGGGTGAGCGCACTGATGTTCTTGCTCACGTGACCGGATTTGTTTCGGGCCTGATCGTTGGGTGGATAGGAAGCGCCTTGCCAGCCAAAACGCTATCGAATCGCAGCGTTCAAACAATCTGTGCGACAGCCGCAGTTGGATTGGTTGTGATCGCGTGGGTCATTGGCGTTGCGAGTGCCAATTGAGTGTTAACTTGATGCCAAGCCGATCGTCGCGTTGTTTTGCTGGTGCATTCTGGCGAGTTTTTGTCGCGCGGTACCGCTGA
>CAZZDZ010000159.1:0-5024 GCA_964652675.1 uncultured Pirellulaceae bacterium | reverse complement strand
GTCGCGTTGTTTTGCTGGTGCATTCTGGCGAGTTTTTGTCGCGCGGTACCGCTGAGAACGGCATTAAAATCGTACGCTTGATCAAATCCGGTCCAGGGTTCCAACGAAGCGTAATGGTTGCTTTGCTGGTCGACGCCAAGGTAACCATAAATGTCACCGTTGGGCGCGAACGTTTGACTTGAGCCGACGATCTCGGTGAATTCGACCCGGGCGTTTTCCACGTTCCTTGCGTTGTGCATCTGCATCATCCAGTTGCCGCCGACATCGGCGATGGAAATCGATTCGCCCACCAAGTGACCGCTGCCATCGAAGACGCGTCCAATGATCTGTGTTCCCGGTCTAGCTGTTCCACTGAATACAGGTTCGGGGGCGAGCGACGGAATCGACTTGCTGAGCAATCGATTCGCTGGGGCAGCAGTCGGTTCGTCCGGCCCAAATCCTTTGGCGAAATTGTTGAGCGCGTCGAAAGTAAAGAACCGGAGCTGTGTCTCGGTTGGGTCGTCGAATCCTCCGGTGTCACCTGGTTCGTCGGGGTTGTTACCATTCGGGTCGCTTCCGCTGTCCGAATCGTCTGTTACAAGCCCGATTGGTGCTCCACTGGCATCCGTGATCGGGTTGCCGTTGCTATCGAGAGGGACGCCGCCGCCAGTCGCTTGGTTGACCAGTGTCGTAGAGCCGTCGCCCGCTGCGTCGACCAAAACGCGTAGCTCTACCACGATGGCTTGGCCAGGTTCCAGCAAACCACTTGTGGAATCAAATAGGTTTTGTGTCGTGTCACCAAGGTAACCCGCATTCAGATTTGGATTGACCGATGCGGTACTCGCCGTGATGGCCGGTGCACCGATGATACTGTCAAAGTGCGAGCCGAATTGTGCGGCCAAGTCGTCTGCTAGAAGCAAGTTGGTCAAGTTGACCGTTCCCGTGTTTTCAAGAACGATTTCGATCGTGAGTTCGAATTGAGCGCCGACTTGTCGCAGATTGGTGACTTGTTTTGCCACGCCCGCGTCGGGAATATTGATCGGTGTTGCGTCTTCGCCGCCGCTCGGATCGTTCCCACGGTCAGATACGTCACTTACGACGATCCCCGGTTGGCTTGGGTCTGTCGCCGATGCGACGGCCGCGTTGCTTAACGAACGGGAAGTACCGCCGGTGTCTGGATTGATCAACACATCAAACGTGACAATGACGCTATCGCCCGGTGCCAGTAATCCGCCACTGAGAATGTTGGCGCCATTGCCTGTCCACGACGGATTGATGTTTGGACTTGTGCCGCCAACAACAAACGAGTCATCGATGGTCAAATTGGAGACGCCAACAAATGCCGCTCCCAGTTGACTTTGTAGATTGTCGATCAGGCTCAAGTTTGCGAGGTCCGTGGACCCCAAGTTTTCGAGAATCAACGTGACTGGCAACAGGAAGTTTTCTCCAACCGCGATTGGATCACCGTGTTCTTTTGCGACTCCCAAAGCGGGAATCAATGTCGCGTCGTCTTCACCAGCCGAATCACCGGTGACGCCGATATTGTTGTTGGACGGATCACTACCGGTGTCGCTTAAATCGCTCACGGTCGTTTCGTCGCCCGGTGTTCCTGGCGTGGGATCGTACTGACCGGACACGACGACTTGGTTGTGGGAGGTGGTTGTGAGTTGGTCAACGTCGATTTCTGCTGTGAAGCGAACGACAATCTGTTCGCCGGGCGCCAATAATCCGCTGGTGCCGTCGAACAGGTTTGCATTGCCAACGCCGTCCAGGTTGCCATCCCAGGCAGCATTGAAGCTGGGGTTGGTCGAAGCGGTTGACGATGCAATCACGGGCGACCCAACGATGCCTACGAACGCGCCGCCGATCGTTGACTGGATGTCTTCGGTCAGCGTTAGGTTCACAAGGTCGACCGTTCCGATGTTGCGTAGAACAATTTCGTAGGTCACATTCGTGTTGCCCGGAGTTGTCGCAGCAGCGGTCGCAATGATTTGTTTCGCAGCGCCGATCTCAGGCAAGATCAACGGTGTCGGGTCATCGGTCGCTCCGCTATCCCCTGGGGCTCCGCTGTTGTCGGTGTTTGCATCCGCGCCACTATCGGATCTGTCAGTGGCGACGATCGGATTTTGCGAGGCGTCCGTGATTGTGTTGCCGTTTGAGTCTGTCGCCGTGCCACCGCCGATCGCTTGGTTGAACAGAGGTTGCGATAGACCGCTGACGAAATTATCAGGATCGATATTCAATGTGAACGTGACGCGAACATGTTCGCCGGGTCTCAAAATACCAGTGCCATCGAATAGGTTTTGCGTCGGATCGGCCAACCACAACGCGTTCAGCCCAGGTGCGGTGCCGCCAAGCGACACGCCGCTGGTGTCGATCGCCAAATTACTGCTTCCTTGCCACGCCGTTGACAATTGTGATTGCACGTCGTCGAAGAGTGTTGGCGAGGCAAGGTCGACGGTACCGGTGTTTTCCACGAACAGTTCAAAATCAATGTTCCAAGTGCCATCTGCTAGTTGCGATGGAGTTCCTGTTTGCTGTTTTGCGACCCCCAGATCAGCGATGAAGACTGGGGTTGGATCGTTGTTGCCGCCGGTGTCGCCCGGTTCGTCGATGTTGTTCGACGCTGGATCAGCGCCACTGTCTGAATCGTCAGTGGCAGCCAACGGCGATGTTGGGATCGTCGTGATGTCTTCGCCGGCAACGGTCGCTTGGTTGTTCAGGTAGCCCGAGGTGCCGCTGACATCGGGGTCGATGGTCACGGTGTAGGTGATGGTAAAGGAGTCACCGGGTAACAAGAATTCGTTGATGACCGCGGGCCAAAGTAGGTCCGCTGCGGGGTTCGCTGGCCAGGCAGGGTTCAAGATTGGAGCGATGCCGCCGACAATGCCGGTGGGGTCCAAGATCGGGTTGCTGACCGACTGAAACGCGTCGCCGAATTGGCCTGCGATGTTGTCAAACAACGTCAAGTTATCCATTCGAGTCGATCCGGTGTTTTCAACGGTGACCACAAATGTGACGTCAAAGTCCTCGCCGTTTGGAACAACATTCGTCTGCTGCTTTGAGACGGACAGATCCGCAATCATGATCGTCACGGTCGCGATTTCACAGTTGCCCAAGTCATCACAGACTTCGTAGTCAAACGTATCGACGCCTCGGAATCCCGGGTTGGGCGTGTAGGTGTAATCGCCGTTGGGCAATATCGTTACCGTGCCGTTGGTTGGCTGAGCCGCTGGTGTTGTACTGACGGTCAATGGATCGCCGTCTGGGTCGCTATCGTTCATCAGCACGTTGTCGCTGACGGGTGTGTTGACCGTCGTGCGTTGAATGTCATCGTTGAGGTGCGGGTCGCCGTTGATGGTTGTGTTGACACTGTTTGCCACCGAGTCGATCAAGACGTTGGCTCCGGTGGTCGTCATCGCGCCGGAGAGGGTGATGTCAAAATCTTCTGGGTTTTCAACGATCGTATCGTCGGTGATCGGCAGGCTGACAACCAGCGGCGTCATGATGGCACCGTCGGATGGGACCGTATAAGTCAACGTGCCGGTGGCCAAGTCAAACGATAGATTTGGATCGCTTGCGACAGCGATCGCGATCTGGTTTAGCAAATTTCCGTAGTCAGCCGAGTTGGTGCTATTGTCGGTTTGCGTGATGTTAACACTGACGATTTCGCCAGCCTGGAACGATCCGGTCAAGGAGATGGTGTAGTTTGCGTTGGTCCCTTCGGCGACTTCTGCTGGACCCGTGATTGACCAAAGAGCTGGCCCATCCAGCGGTCCGCCAGGGCCTTGTGTGTCGTTGATGACCGTCGTGACTGCGTCGGAGTCTGCGTCAATGTTGACACTGACTCCGGTGCTGGTTGTGGCGTTGGTCAGCGTGAGCGTAAAGTCTTCTGGGCCTTCGATCAAACTGTCGTTGGTGATGCCAAGATCGATGACCAGATCCGCCATCATCGCGCCGTCGGCTGGTGCGACATAAGTTAACGTGCCGGTTGCGGCGTTGTACGTAACGTCCGGATTCAAGGCAGCTGCCGCGTTGATCGCTGCGGTAATGCTGGCGTAGTCCAGTGAGTCGGTTGTGTTGTCGGACAGGTTAAGACTGACCGTAACGATCTCACCGGCACCGAATTGTCCGGACAGTGAAACGGTGTACTGCGCCGTGGTTCCTTCGTCTGCTAAAGTTGTTCCCGTGATCGACCATACAGCGGGGCCGTCTGCAGCACCGCCGGGTCCTTGTGTGTCGTTGATGACGGTGATGACGTCGTCGGCAGCGGTATCAATGGCAATCGCAGCACCGGTAGAAGTCGCCGCGTTGGTTAGCGCCAGCGTGAAGTCTTCGGGGCCTTCTAAGATGACATCGTCGGCGATCACTAGATTGATGATCAAGTCCGCCATCATCGCACCGTCTGACGGAGCCGTGTAAGTCAACGTGCCGTTGGCTGCGTCATAGCTAACGTCTGGATTGGCGTTTGCTGCAGCGGTAATCGCAGCAGTGATGGACGCATAGTCGGCGGGGTTGGTTGAGTTGTCGGTTAAGTTCAATTGGACAGTAACGGTCTCGCCGGCGCCGAATTGACCTGAAAGCGAGGCGGTGTACTGCGCTGTTGCTCCTTCATCAGCTGATGTTGTTCCGCTGATCGACCAAAGTGCAGGTCCATCGGGCGAGCCAAATGGTCCTTGGGTGTCATCGATCACGGTGGTGACATCGTCGGCAGCGGTATCGATCGCGACCGAGGCGCCGGTGGAGGTGGTTGCGTTGGTCAAAGCCAGCGTGAAGTCCTCGGGGCCTTCGATGCGTGAATCGTTTCTGATGCCAAGATCGATCACTAGATCAGCCATCGACGCACCATCTGAGGGAGCCGTAAAAGTCAGTGTTCCCGTGTCAGCGTTGTATGAGACATCTGGATTAGCGTTTGCAGCGGCGGCAATTGCAGCTGTGATGGATGCATAGTCGCTGGGGTTGGTTGAGTTGTCGGTCAAGTTCAGATCGACCGTAACGACTTCGCCGATACCAAATTGTCCCGCAAGTGAAACGGTGTATTGCGC
>CAZZDZ010000158.1:0-12811 GCA_964652675.1 uncultured Pirellulaceae bacterium | reverse complement strand
AATCGGAAACACAACCAAAGCAAGCCAACCCTTACTCGCCGCCGGTACCGCTAGAGAACGAAAAACCGATCGATCCAAATGATGGACGGTGGAATTCTGCAACCCCAAGACGTTCGTGGATTTTAATGGGCGGAGTGGGATTGGCCACGCTGTTGTACTTCGCATTCACGGTGTTGTTGTTGGACTCATCTGAATCTGATCGAGAGGCGGGAAAACTATTTCTGGCGAACACTCTCGTCCTGTTCTTTTGGCTTTATACAACCATTGCTCCAGCGAAAACAGTATTCGTAGCCGGATGCACTTCGGTTGGCGTGCAGGTAATCATCACTGGCGTGATGCTCTACCGCGAAATCGGTGATGTGGAAATCGTCCTTGGGGTCAACCTCGTGATCATCGCTGTCTTGCTCGTTCTGGCATTGCTTTGTCTAAAATACCAACGCCAAGCAAGGAAACTTGGCGTTTTTTAGTCGCGGGGCTTCTTTCACCCGTTGGTTCGTAAAAGACCGTAGCGAAAGTCTTGGCACTAGACGCTTAGCGAAACCAAATCCTTGGGCGATTGTTTTCCGTTTGCTTCGATCGCTTTCTTTTCCAAGTCTGGGTCGACCAAGTTGTAAAACACATCGCGTTGGCGAGGCTCGAAACCAAGTTCTTCGATTGCTTCGCGAATTTGATTTAATGACAAATAGTGAACCGTGCCCGCTTCGGCGACCACGTTTTCTTCGATCATCAACGACCCCATGTCGTTGGCGCCGAACAACATTGCCAATTGACCGATTTTCAGTCCCTGTGTGACCCAACTGCTTTGGATATTGGGGATGTTGTCCAACATCAATCGTGAAACCGCTTGCGTCTTTAAATACTCGAACGATCCAGTCGGCGTCACGTCTGACATCTCGGTATTTTCAGGTTGAAACGTCCAGCAGATGAATGCGGTGAACCCACTGGTTTCATCTTGCACGTCACGCAGTCGCACTAGATGTTCGATTCGTTCTGCCAGCGTTTCGACATGTCCAAACATCATGGTGGACGTGCTGATGCCGCCCATCTTGTGCCAAACACGCATCACATTAAGCCAGTCGTCGGTCATCACCTTGCCGCGCGTGATTTCGTTGCGGACCCGATCGACCAAAATTTCGGCTCCGCCACCTGGAATGCTCCCAAGTCCCGCCGCCTTCAATCGCGACAAGACGTCTTCGATGCTCAGATTGTTTACTTTCGTGAAATGATGCAACTCGGGCGGGCTGAAGCCGTGAATGTTGACGGTTGGGTAAGCGGTTTTGATATCCGTCAGCAGTTCTTCGTACCAATCCAATTTGTATTTGGGGTGCAGTCCGCCTTGCATCAAAATTTGATTGCCGCCAAGCGCAACCGTCTCGCCAACTTTCTTGAGCAGTTCTTCACGCTCCAGTACGTAGCCTTCGTCGCTTTTAGGTCCACGATAAAACGCACAAAAATCACAGACTGCCGTACACACATTGGTGTAGTTAATGTTGCGATCGACGTTGTAGGTTCGATACGGCTCCGGATGCATTCGGCGTGAAACGCGATCGGCTGCAGCGCCGATCGCCGACAGATCGTGACTCTCCAGTAACTGAACACCTTCGGCAGCACTCAGGCGTTCGCCAGCAATGGCTTTGTCCAGAATGTCACGGATCGAATGGTCTGCGGCTGGGGCAATCATGATACTTCTCTTTCAAAATCTGTTTTCTGGACCAAACCGATGGCGGTCGCTTTTTCGCGAAACGCTTTCAGTCCACTGCGTTCACCCGCCCCAAGACTAAAGTGCAGGTTCTCAACAAAGTAGCGATGCAAGTCTTCTTTGGTTAGGCCATGCTGGCCAGCTTCCTTGGCGGCGATATCTTCTAACGATTCTAATCCGTCATCACGACTGGCTTGAAGAATCTCCGCCAATCCTGTTGTGTCGACTCCTTCACGGGCAACCCACATCGCGAACACGAACGGCAGTTCTGTCCAGCGACACCATCGATCACCCAAGTCCCAAATTTCTTCGTACACGCCGCGTTCGGGATGCATCGCGCGATCACCAATCAAAAGAATCGCATCCGCATCGACGCTTTCGGGAGTCTGGTCAATCGCCAGTGGAATCGTTTGTGGGCTGAGTGAATACATTTCGGAAAGCAAGACACGGACCATCGCCGCGCTCGTTCGGCTGCCTTCGTCCAATGCCAACCGTTTGATTTGTTTCGCTGGAACGCGGCTGAGCAATCGGACGCTCCAAACTGGGCCACGGCACGCGATCGCGGCATCTGAGACAATTCGGTAATTGTGGCCACGAAAAAATTCGACCGACGGAATCAGGGCAACATCCAGTCGCTCCGACGCCAAGTCTTGTGCAAGCCGACTTGGCAAATTCAACGACAATTCACCCACGCCCGAAAGTCGTTGCCGCAGGCCGTGAATCAGCGGCTTGGTATTTAAATAGGAAACAGCGCCGATACGGAGCATGACGAATCTCTTGTGTGCGGTCGCGACCGCGAATATTGGCCGCTCGATAATAGTCAAACCGCAGTCAATTCTGACTAGTAACTGAACACCTAGTGCCGCAGACGGTAGTTGACCTTGATTGAAAGGCCGTAGCGGAAGTCGTGAGACTTCGGTTCATGTGGTTTGAGACAAATCTTACACAAAAATGCTGTTTTCGTCGGCAGGGGGTTTCACGCCGTTTGGAGCGAGCGGGTGTATTGAACCCGTTACAAGCTGAGAATCTAAGCGCGGCAGCCAAAATGTTCAGCTGACCGCAGCCCGTTCATCCCAGTACGTGATGTACTGCTGATACTGCTTGTTCTCTTGGGCGTCAAAAACGGCTTGGCGCAGTTCTTCACGTTGTTCGATGAATCGACTGAAATCGCGTGGCTCATTGGGATGAAACACGGGACAGGGACGATCGTAAACGATGGTCGCTCCGTTGGCACCATCATCGTGGAACTGCGACAGTCCGATCACACGATCTGAAACATAAAGTGCTTCGTTCAGTTCGTGGGTCACGATCAAAATGGTGTACGGTGGGTTCTCGCCCTGTGCTTTGGCGTCCAAGTTTTCTTGATAGAACTGCAGCAACATCAACTGCAATTCGGTGCGAGTTGATTCGTCCAACGCACCAAAAGGTTCATCCAGCAACAAAATGTTTGGCTGCATGATCATCGCTTGTGCGATCGCAACCCGCTGACGCATTCCTCCAGACATTTCGTGTGGATACTGACCGATCGCTTTTTCAAGACCTACTTTGCACAAGAACTCGGACGCTTGTTGCAAATGCTGCTCACGTTGGCCACGCCATTTCCAGTGCATGAACCAACGAAACGGAATCGTCGTCTGATCCAGCTTTAGGCCGAAAGCCACGTTTTGCTGAGCAGTCAAAAAATCGTACAGCGCGTAATGTTGGTAGACGATTCCGACTGAACGCGATGGAGACTTGATGACCTGTCCGTCCGCGCGGATTTCACCGGCTTTGGGCGGATGAGTCCCCAAAATCGATCTCAACAAAGTCGACTTGCCACAACCGCTGGGACCGACCACCGCAACAATCTGGCCGTCGCCGATTTCCAAGTTGATGTTGTTGAGCACTTTGTTGGTTCCGAACCAGTGCGAAACGCCATCGATTTCCAATGCGTGACTCACTTTATTCTCCAAACCAGGGACTGAGTTTTCGACGGATGACATTTAACAACCAGTCAAATGTCAGGCCGCTTGCGCCCAAAATAATCAAGTAGATATAGACCACGTCGTAATTCAGACGTCGACTTTGCATTCGAATGCGATAGCCAAACCCAACATCGCCGACCACATATTCCGCCGCGATCAAAAAAACCATCGCTGGCCCAATTTGCAAACGGATCGCTTCGATGACTCGAGGCAAAATCTGTTTCCAAATCACTTCGTAAATGACTTCGGGACTGCTGGCGCCCAAACTGTAAGCCTTGTAAACGGTGTGGTCGGTGACATCTTTTTTGGCCGCCGAGTACACCGACTGGGCGAGCGTGAAGAAGACAGACAAGCCAACCATCGCGACAAACATCTGGCCTTCGGTACCAAACAACACGAAGTAGACGGCCAGCATGGCGGTGGGCGGAATCTTTGCCAAAAACAAGATGGGGGGCGCAAACAGAGCTTCGACCCACGGGTACGACCCCATTGCGATTCCGATAAAGATCGAAAGCAGCACGCCGACGCCCATCCCGACCGCCAACCGACCAAACGTCGCCATCAAATCTTGGCCCAACCAGGTTTCGCCGCGCGCGTTAGGCTTGGTGATCTCTCCCAACCCTTCGCCAAATTGAAACAGGCTCGGTACGGTTGTCTGCTTGGGGTTGATCGACGTTTGTCGCGCAGCCATCACTTCGTAGGCTACCAACATAAAAAGGATCGCCACCCCAGAGATGGCGACCTTCGTTGAAAATTGAATCGGTTGGCGAATCATGCGACGTTACCGCGCCTTACTTTAGTTTCTCGATGAACTTCGTGGTGAAGTTTAGCTGAGCGCTGTCATCGTTGAACCCTAATTTTGGCTTGTCGTCGACGATGCCGTGAGATTTACAAAAGTCGACGACTTGTGGCATCGTTTCAGTTTGGAATTTCTCCTTCGTGAACAATCCGATCGCGTCGTCAGCGGTACTGTAGAACTGTGTCTGCTTGACGACCTCTTTCATATCCTCCAGGCCAAGACTGCTGAATTTTTCGCCGATTTGAACCAAGGTTTCGTCGCCTTTGTCCGGATCAGCCATGTTTTTGTTGATCGCGTAGAAACAATCCACGATCGCAGCAGCAAAGTCTTCTCCGCCCGGTTTGCTTAACGTTTCTTTTCCGACAACGACCATGTCAATGATCTCTTCCGGGATGGTCGATGAGTCAAACAGGACTTTCGTGCCATCACGTGTTCTTAAAGTTTGCAGCACAAACGGATTCCAAACGATGATCGAATCGATGCCTTCTTGGCCCTGCTGCATGACCTGCGCGGCTTGCGCTGGATCCATGTTTTTGAAGGGATAATCTGCGACGTTTTTGCCCAAGAGTTCCAGGTTTCGTTCAAAGCAATATTGCGATACCGACATTTCCAGGCCATGCGTCGGTTTGCCTTTCAGGTCGTCAACGCTATCGATCCCGGTGACGATACAAGCGTCAGCGCCAACACTGGTGCTGGTCGGCAAGATCGCGACCGAATCACGTGATAGCGATGGAGACAAGACGTCCATGTTGGTGATACAGACGGCGTCCGCTTGCGAAGCTCCGTACAGAGTCAAGCAAGTGTCGTAGTCGGTTTGCTTGAGCACGATATCAACGTTCCACTTGTCTTCGATGGGCCCCGTTTTACCTTCACCGCCATCGATCAACGCTTGTTCATGCGCCACGTCAAAGACGGACCAGGATGGGTACTCGCTCCACGCCAGCGTAAAGCTTGGCATGGCTTCGCTGGTTCCGTTACCAGCATTGGTGCCGGTAGGTTTTTTCTCTGAAGAGCATCCCGCCGTGGCGAGGACCGCGATCAGCAAGCAATTGGTTATTGTTTTTAACATCTTGTTGTCCCTTTTTGGTTGTGTGTGATTGAGCACTCTAGGCATTGGCCAGCAGGCGTGTCGTAGATCTACTCAGGTAATCGTTCTCGTCTTGGAGTCACAGGTGATTCCTGTTCGGTTAACCCGATCAAGGCATCGAATTCATCATTGGCATCGGTGGCCGCAGCGTACTCCAGAAACTCTTCTTCGGATCGTTTGGTGTCCAAGCCAGCCAGTTCGCGACTGACGCGTGCTTTGGCGGACGCTTTTTGTCGCAATTCACGCAATTCCTGTAGCTCTTCGTTGGTGCGATCGTTGCTCAAACCGGTCATCATGTCCGCGATTTGCTCTTCTTCTTTCGCCGACAAGACGTCAGCCACCGCGTCGTATTTTTCTTCTTTCAGTTTCTCAAGCTCTCGCATCAGCGACTGAATCTGACTCTGGTGGGTGCCAACATTTTGGATCAGCAACTCCAGGTCGCCTTCCAGTTCGACGGCGCGATCCATCTTTTCTTCTAACGTGGACGTGAAATCGCCGAACGCCGTTTGGCACCTCATGTAATCCGGATCGGCCTTGATCGCAGTCACATCACCACTAAATTTTGCAGCGATTTTCTTGGCTTTCGATGCCGCACCGGCTTTAAGCTTTTGCAGTCGTTCGATTTCTTCGTTGAGTGTTTTCAGTTTTTGTTTTTTGGTCTCTTCCTGAGCGACCATCGCGCTGACTGCATCCTTGTATTGGTGCAGACGATCTTTTTTCTCTCGTAAAATACGGTCGTAGGTCGCCGACATCACACCCGGATTCATACGAAGCGTCTCGCTGGCTTTGTCAACGCGAAACGTGACGAGATACCAAACAGCACGGAAGTACTTTCCAACAGCACGAAACATGGCCCTACCTTTCTTGCTCTATTCAAACTCGGATTCGTCGTATGATTTTTCTTGGCCAAACGTTGACATCCGTTCCTCAGTGCGTCTGGCAACACGTAGCGTCTCGTCCAACTCATTTCTCAGCTGCCCCAGTTCAGACTGGTCACGCTTGGTGGCAAAAGACTGAAACTGTTCGATCGTCGCGCTCAAATGGTCGCGAGTTTCGATAACTTCAGCAATCACTTTTTCACGTTCGTCCATTGTCCGGTACTTCGCGTCGCCGGTTAATTTCTGTCCGTATTCGTAAAGTTCCAAAGAGCGTCTCAACTGCCCAACGCTTGCTTTGAATATCTGTTCCACTTGGTCGACCAGCTGCGGATGAGTGGAAACAAACGTTCCACCTTGGCAGCTTTCTGTAAAAGTTGCGTGTAACCGGCGCAGATGTTGAAGTTCGACTTCTGTGCGTACGTCTTGATCTTCGTAAAGCAGTTTTTCTAAATGATCCAGCGACTCGTCTTGTTCCTGTTGGCGTTTGGCCATCACCGCGTCGTAGGCACGTTGGGTCATCGCTTCGAGCCCCAGAATCAAGCGGGACGCAAAATACCCCACGCCGCCCAGTACTCCGATAACTCCTACTCCATTGGCGACCGGCGTGCCGCCAACCGCCCAGGAATACATCAGTGCGCTCATTCCTACGACGATTGGCAACAGTGTCCCTGGCGAGGCAAACAGGTCGATCAATACCCTGCGCTTCACTTCTTCCACGGTCGTGCTCTCCGGCGTTCATTGTTTTTTGTTTTGTTGTGGTCACTCGGTGGGTAGTATAGCGAACGATTGGATCAATAAGGTTGTTGGCCAAGCAGAAACGAAACGCTGCTGGATCCGCTGGGCTGAGATCCGACAGCATGAATGCGTTGGGCAGCCACACCGTGGCTGGTCAAGTATCGTTCTGCGGCCGATGCGCGTTGTTTGGCAAGCGCCTTGTTGGCCTCTAGGTCTCCGCGACGTGATGCATTGCCGCGAATGATCACGTAATACTGTGGCCAAGTATTCAGCTGCTGTACCAGTTCGTCCAAAATGTGTTTACTGCGTCCACTTAGGGCGTCTCGTCCACGCGCGAACTCCAGAGTCGGCACTGACAGCGTCCCGACTGGCTGCAACGCGTTCCATTGCCGTTCGGTTAGCGGAGCCAAGGCGACCGACTCTTGTATTTGTTCGCGTTCGCCTTCGGTGCCGGGATGAAAATCACTTTCATGCAGTTGTCGCAAGAGACCATCGAAATAAAGTTTGTTGGGTTGTCCGTTTGTGGGGTCGCTGTCGATCGCGCCGGTTCGCTGGAGCACACTGGTAATGTTGTCAATGATGTCCGCGAGGTGTTGGACCGAGTTGGTCTTTCGAAGTCCAAAGTGGGCAAAATTCTCTTGTGTGTTTTTCCAGGCAATCCCGCTAACCAGTTTGCTGGCGGTCGCTTGGTCCATCGAATCGCCTCCAGCAGAATCTTCGCCCGCATCAGCGCGAACCAGTTGTTCCATCTTTTCGGTTTCGCGGTACTCGTACATTGCGCGAAAATAGGCTTCGACGACTTGCTTGGCCACATCCGAGTTCTTGACTAAGAAATCTCGATCGGCGACCAAACAGTCAACGATGTATCCGGTGAAACGCGAACTATCAACGACAACATGCATACTCTTATTGGCTAAGATTTGGGAAACATAGGGCTCCCAAAGTACGAAAATCTGGCGAGAATTTTTCTGAGACTTTCGGTAACGCTGATAGACGTCTTCCGCGTCGCCTGCGCCAACAAACGGGTTAGCGGGTAGTTGGTCCAGTTTGAAATTGCTCATCACAACGCGTGCGAGGGTTTCGCTGGGGCTGTCGGGGGTGAGAACAAACTGGGTTTCTGGATGATTCAAATCGTCAACGTTATTGATGACCGACTTGTAAGCCAACATCGCATCGGCGCCGCGAGTTTCGTCGATCAATGCGACGATCGTGGCCGGAGTTTGCCCTGATACAGCGGATGTCTTGATCAGGGCGTCGACGGTAAAAGCCGCCATGTTGACGCGGCCATCTTTCAGGCTGGCTAATCGCTTGGTGTAATCTGCATTGTCGTCTACCAAGTTCAACTTGATTTGTTTTTGTCGCAGCAGTTGCGAAAAACGTTTGCTCCGCAGCACGGCGTAACCTGAAAACGAATCAAGCGCAATGGTGACCTGGTCTTTGTAGGGAAGATCGCCGCTGGTTGCGGCCATCGCTTGCTCCTCTGCCTGCTGGGCTCGAGCTTGTGCTTTTTCTTCGACGGCAGGTGTAACGACAAGACGCCAGAGAGCGGCACCAATTCCACACAGCGCCAACCAAACGACGCAAACCGCAAGTAGCTTTCCTTTGCTCACTGGTATGTTCCTCTCAGTCGAGAATTTTTCGCAGCTATTGTTGATAGATTCATTTTTACGCTTTTCGCACGGTGTTGAACATCACGGCGGCCGCAATGCCCATCAGAACCAGGAACCCTAGACAGCAAAACCCGCTTGCAAGCGCATTCGCAATGCCTTGGGGCTGGACCCGTGGCGCTGGTGTTGGGCGTGCAGTGGGAGCTGGATTTGCCGTTGGACTTAATTGGGTTCCCTGTGTTCCCGGTGAGCTGTGAGCATCGCTGGCGGCACTGCTTGGTGGTAGGCTTCCGATCGGTTCGTTTTCATTGTGCGCGATCGCCGTCAGTACGCTCATCGCCAGTTCATCGGGCAATCCGCTAATCAATTCAAAATCGGCTTCGGCGGTGTCTCCTGTCCCACTGGTTTCGGCAAAGACTTCTGCAACCGCTTGTTTGAGTGAATCGGCATCGTCGGCTCGACGATACGTATGCACCTTTGTCGCTAAGCTGTGTTTTTTCTTCATGCCCACTCCGATCACATCCAGCACGATGCCTCGGGCTTTGACGTCCGGCAAGTATTTTTCGACAAGATGTTGATCGCCCGCTTCGCCGTCGGTGACGATCAGTAATCGGTATGTACCGTAAATATTCTTTTTGCGTTTGGCCAGCAGTTCGTCAGCCCCCGTCTTGATCGCTACGCCCAGCGGAGTGCTGCCTTTTGCAGACACGGCTTTGATACGCGGTTCATAAAGTTGCCTATCGACGGGGCCCAGTGGAACAATCCATTTCTGTTTGTTGACCTTCGTATTGAGTGCCAGAACGCCGACTTCTGCGTCACCGGGCAAATTCGCCAAAACCTCCAGCAATGCGTTCTTTGCTGCTGGCATTTTGATCGAAGAACTACCAAGACGCTCGCGCATCGAACCGCTGTCATCCAGGACAACGACGACGTTTTGCTGCGCAACCGCTTGGCCCGATGCCAAACAACAAGCGGCGACTGCGAATAACTGCAGAACACGTAAACCCATAAGATGCCCTATTGATAAGTGAAAGTAAGTTTCAGCCGAAGCGCGGCGATAGCCCGGTTGTTGCGTGAACGACCGATCCAGCAACCGAACCTAACGCCCAGGTAACCGAGGCTGTCGCCCAAGTTACCAAGGCTAGTTTTTTAAACGCGGCAGATTGTCAAAAGTCAAAGTCCGAAGCCTTGATGGATTCCGCATCGACTTTGACGATGCGGAACTCCACTCGCATGTTCTGCTTGGCTTCGCTCATGTTTTTTGGTTTTGCAACCACTGGGTCGGCGACACCAGCGCCAACCGGCGTGATTTGCGATTGGTCAATCGTGACTTTTTGCGAAGCCGCAAATTTCAACATCGCATCACGAACCGCTTCAGCCCGTTTCTTGGACAAATTCAAAGCCGCTTGGGCCGTGATTTTCGGATCGGGCGTCGAACCACTGAATGTTCCTTGCTCAATTAAGCTCAGCAGCGTGCCGGTCTGTTTCAAGTCCAGCGGCTTTCCTTTGAGGTAATAGGAATAGTTGCCACGCGTGCCAGTTTGCCGAATCAGTTTCTTTTGGATGCCGATTTTCAGCATGTCCAAAAGCGTCTTGGTGGGATCGCTGTGACCGCGGATCACGACGCGTGCGTTTCCAAATGTCGAAGCCGCCTTGAGGGCGCGGTTGAACTCTGCGCCGTATCGGTCCGGTGAAAATACGTTCTGGTTGGGCTCGAAATTGATCGTGAAGGAAACGATCGTGTTCTCATCCAAGTTTTCGCCAAAAAACTGATCCAACGACTCAGCCGCTTCGAATCGCTCAGTCGCTTTGGGCTCCATGAACTCGATGCCGCCCGTTTTGGCGATCTCGCGATAGTCGAAACCCGACGGATCGAATCCAAATCGGCGGCTTGCGTAGCCCCAGCTTGTCGCCAAATCCAGCGACTCAGTCAGTTTTCCGTCAAAGCCGCTCAAGTTGCCGCGATCATTGAAGAACGAAATCTGTCCCGGCAGACCAACGAATGTGCAGTCCAGCAACAACCCGTGACCATCGACTTCGATGCTCGGGATGACTTCTTGTCCGAAGATTTGTTGTGATTGTGTCAGCAACTTGCGATACGGTGCCGATAAGCGGTTGTTCGCATCAAAGTCCTTTCGCATCGCGACCACGTCCGTTGCACCTTTTAAGTATCCGGCGACGAACTTCTTGACGGTCGCTTGATTGGCGTCGAACCAATCTTTGCGAACAGCGTAAACGTCCGCGATACTGCGGCTCATTTGTTGAGTGCTGTTGATGACATGGGCGCCCGAAACGGTTCCTTCGGCTCCCGATCCGGTCGTGTCAAATCCGCCGGTAAGCCCCAGCATGTCAGGCGTAATCACACAACAGGCGTCGACGCTGGAGTCTTTGCGGAAAATCTCGGCGGCACCATTGGGACCCGTCAAGTCTTTTGTCCACACGATTTTGACATCGGACTTTGTCAGTTGGGCGGCCGCCAAAGAGTCGTACAGCAATCCAACGTGCGGCCCGCCTTGCTGGCAGGCGATTCGTTTGCCTTTCAAATCATTCAGCGACTTGATCGTTCCCCGCGAGACAATGTGGTCGCCCGCACTCCAAGAAAGCTGTAGCACGACAACAGGTTTCGTGCGTGGATCGGAACCCAACACTTCGCTGGCTTGTCCCAGCATCCGCATCGTGCCGCGCAAAAACGGTGTCTTGCCGCCGATGTAGTTTTTGACCTGCCCGATAAAATCGTCCCCCGGTGTCAGGTTCAGCTTCAGGCCTTGCTTTTGGAAAATGGAATTCGGTTTTGTCTTGAGGCCACCGTTTGCATGAAAGGTCGCAACGTCCCCACCCCAAGTAATGAACGGTACGTCGATCGTACCGGACTTGGTGACCGCTTTGACGTTGACGGGGCCGACTAGCTTGGAAAACGGATCCTGCGCGTTGGCCGTCGACAGGGTGATGACCGTGATGGCCATCATGACCCCCAGCGTTGCCAGGAGTGCTGAAGCGACGCGGCCAGAACTGTCACGGAGTTTTTCTAATTGCATGGTTTTCATTAGTGAATTCCTTCACGCTCGAATTGTTTAATTTCTTGTTCCCATTTTGCTCGTTCGGCATCGCTGATGGCCGGATCGGGCAACAGACTACGCCGTGTGCAATTCACGAGAGCTTGTAAAGTTTGATAACGACGTGTGCGTTGAATGGCTGGCGGTAAATGATCGCGAATCAGTTCGATCAATTGTGCGGCGTTTTCGGGTGTGTCCGCTTTCAGCTCGCTGCGAAGAGAAGCGAATGCGGCGGCTGAATAGCCCGGTGCCAACACATCTTGATCCAATGACTTGATGATGTCTTCGTCACCAGCAAGTGGTGTCGATAGCAGGATCCAGCGAATAAAATCTCGCCGGTCTTCGTCAATTGGATCAAGAATCGGGATGATCAGATCGCCCACGCGGCCAGGACGGCGAATGTCCGGTGACAACAAGTGAATGCGAGCGGTCATCAGTAGCCAGATAACTTGCCCGCGCAATCGCGGATCGCTCATCATCGCTTGGATTTTTCCGGTCAACCGGCGTTCCGTCTCGTGAGCGCCAGCGCCCACACCGCCAAACTGCGTATCGGCTTCGTCAACAAAGATGACGACTTTTTCCAACGCCTGCAAAACGCGGCGTAGTCTTTCAAAGATCACATCGGTCTGGCCAAACCACTGACTGCGAATGCTCTTTAGCACCAGAACGGGCAAGTCCAGTTCAGCCGCGACCGCTTCAAAGATAAACGTCTTGCCACCGCCGATCGGGCCAGCCACGGCCGCGCCCGGCAATGCCGCTTCGCCCTTGCTTTTGAGTCGAGGGATCATTTTTTCGTTCAAGAAACGCTTGAGCCGCGAAAAGCCGATCACGGCATCCAGGCGGTGCGACGGTTTCTTGAACTCAACGACGTCTTCGCCCAACTGACTTTGGATGTAGTGTTGAACCATCTGGATGACGTCGATCGGCTGCAAAGTTTTTTCGCTGTAAGCGGCGCCGACGAGTAGTTGTCGCAGAGCGTGAATGGACAA
>CAZZDZ010000157.1:0-12835 GCA_964652675.1 uncultured Pirellulaceae bacterium | reverse complement strand
ATTCAACATTTCCACTACTTTCCTCCTCCCCAAGAACCACCGTAGGAACGTCCTGACCCCGAGCTTGAACCGTCAAGCAAGCCAAAATTTGGCGCGCTAACGCCGCTTGCTGCAGCGACACCGAAAGCCAAGCAAATCAAAATGCCCACCGTCAGGTACGTGTAAAAAATCATCGACTTCAAATCCATTTCTATTTCTCTTGCTCTGTTTACCGTCGCTATTCACTGGCATAAGGACTGTAGTCACTGTCGCGCCAACGCTGCACCTCGAAACTGTACCAATAAATCAGGATGCCAATTGGAATCGCCGAAACGAACAAGATGGCATAAAACGCCAACCAGCGATCGGCCCCAAAAACGCGAGTTGTCACGGCAAGGATCATGAAGAACACTGGCCACATCAAAAACACACCCGCACCAACTGCCGGCTTGGGTTGAATGTTGCCAACACCCCATGGCCGCGGCAATCCCTTCACATCGAACGTCTTTTCGACTTCGTCAACGGTCATGTACGTGCCAACTGATACGTTGACTTCTTCGGATGACGTCCCAATTTTCATGTTGACCGTTTCGGTCCATTCAAACGACAACATACGCGGTGGCGAGATAAAATCTGCAGTGCGAACTTCTTCGCCCACTGCAACACGCCAATAGAATTCGCCCATCACGCTGCGTACATAAGCGTTGCCACGATCGTAAACCGAAAAACGATCACCGTCGAAATCAACCGTACTTCCGCGACCTGACGAGGTCGTTTGAACTGGCATCACAAACGACCAGTGATTTTGGTTGTCGACCAACCAGCGAAAACCGATCTCAGCGTTGTACAACAAGTACTCGCTCCACGGGAACGCTTTTCCTTCGTACATCGCAAAGCGTCTTAGAAATCCGATGACGATGTATTTGTTGCCCTGGATTTCTCCCTGACTGCCCAAGGGAATCCGAATCGGCAACTTTTCCTTTTTCTTTTGCGTCATCAGATACTGCAATTTGCCACCGGACGCATCCAGCAGTGAATCGCAGCTTTGGCATGTGACACGTTGCGTTGCGTCGGGTGCGTGCAAAGTCAACGGGCCAGCGCACTGGGGGCAATTCAGTTGTAACGATTCGACGACGATGGTGGCTTCGGGATAAATGTCGTTTCCAACATCCAATCCCAATTGTTCCAACGTGACTTCTTTGCCGACGTAGGCCGCTGTGCGATCACCGTAGTCAAACGTTGCAAAAACGCCATCCTTTCCCGCCAAGTCAGCGAATTGATGCTTGGCGTCTGGGCGAAACAACCAGGGCAAATCGCCTTCGGCCGCAATCGCTTTCGCAGTCCCTTTCTCTGTCACCGTAAACTCGGCCTTGCCCAACTGGACCGGACTACCAACTCGCATCGCATCGAAATCAGGTAGTTGAATTTTGGACGATAACTTCCGCGTGAACATTAAATGGAACTTGCCCTGGGCTTCGGACAGCCAGCCCCATTTGTCACCTGGAAATGCCAAGTACCATTCGTTCCACGTGCCGCCAGCGGGATGCGCGTACTGAACACGTCCCAAAATCGTGAATTGCCGACGATTGAACTTTCCCGACAAACCGCTTCGCAAAGGCGTGTTGGTATCGACCAATTCGGCGACGCGGCCAAAGTCTTCGATCTTTCGATCGACGCGTGCGACGGCGGATTGGCAAAATTCGCAAACCGTCACCAGTGTCGATCCGACTTTGAATTCGACTGGCGCGGCACAGGCGGGGCAAGCAGCGGTCCTTCGCTTCATTGCTGTTCACCGCCTGATGCTATCGATCCACCGCGTTTGATTCGCTGAACAAGCACTTCGTCGGCACCTAGATATTCGCCTAAACGTTCTTGCCAGGGCCAGACTTTGCGATCGCGGCAACAATACAAATTAAACGTCGCCAGTGCGTATTCGGGATAAGTGTGACAAGCCAAGTGTGATTCGCTTAGCAAATACAGCGCTGTCACGCCGCCTGGTTCGGGGAACTGATGACACTGCGGCTGGCCGACGACGTTCAAACCCAGGTCATCGATAATCGAATCGCAAAGTGATCTTAGGCAAATCGGATCTCGCAACCGTTTTGGATCACAGCCCCGCGCATCGACAGCCCATTCAACACCAACAATGGTGTTGGGATTCGCGATGACACGATCCGACGTGAAAGATGTGTTTGTGTGTCCCAATGTGTTCCCAAAGATTACGCTGGCGGCAGCGGAGGAGGTGTCGAAGCGGCGAAGTACGAAGCCAATTGCGAAATCCCTGACGCTGGGGTCCAGGCTTGCATGCCCGCAGTCCACATCATCATCTCGGGTTTGATTTCACCGCGGGCAATCAGGCCTGCGACTTGCTCGGTCGTAAAGGGTCCCTTTCTTTCTCCCGCCTCAGCGACATGCCAAACGACGGTCGGTAGCGGCGGAGGCACGGCGGCTGCACCGGCGCTGGCTGCTGGAGCAGCATTGCCAAAGCCGCCTGCCATTTGACTGGCCATCGCCATTCCCACACCCAGCCCCATGCCTTCGGCGGCACCGCCGCCGGATGGATTTTCGGCGGCCGCGGTCATCGCGGTGCCCATTTGGTATTGCTGATACTTTTGCATGTCGCCGATCACGCCCATGCTGGTGCGTGTGTCCATCGCTTTTTCGACGGCATCTGGCAGCGAAACGTTGACGACAAAAAGTTGTGGACATTCCAATCCATACTCATCGTCGATTCGCTCACAGACTTCTTTGCGAAGCGCTTCGCCGATCTCCATATACTTGCCAGCGATGTCCAGCGCCGCGACTTGCAACTTTGCCAACGTATCGGCAAAAGCGGATGCGATGATCGATCGCAACAATTCCGTCACATCGTCGGCGCCAAATTCGCCATCGGTGCCTACGATTTCTGTCAGCAGCGCTTTGGGATCAATCGCTTTTAACGCGTAGGTTCCGAATGCGCGAAGTCGGATCGGGCCGAACTCGGGGTCTCGAAGCATGATGGGGTTGGGCGTTCCCCATTTCAAATCAGTGATCTGCGTCGTGCTGACAAAATAGATCTCTGCTTTGAAAGGGCTTTCAAAACCGTACTTCCAACCTTGCAACGTCGACATGATCGGCATGTTCGGCGTGGTCAGTTCGTAGTGTCCGGGCTGATAGACGTCGGCCAAATGTCCGCCCGAAACCATGATCGCGACTTGTCCAGGACGCACGATCAGTTGCGCCCCATTTTTGATTTCGTTTTTGTGCCGCGGAAATCGCCATACGAGTGTATGTTTTGAATCATCGATCCACTCGATGATGTCAATTAGTTCCGCACGAAGCGCGTCAAACAGTCCCATCGTACTCTCATTCTTTGGGGAAAAAGTTGCCACCAAGGCTCCCACCGAAAGCATCGGCAAAGGGCACCAAAGTATCAGGCTAAAGACACAAACCACCAGGGCGCAATTTTCACTCAAAAACCGCGTTTGCCCGAAAGATGGAAGACGCCTTGGCGATTAGCTTAACGCTTGGCGAACGATTCCGCTTCGGGTGCGCCACGGGGTAAGGCAGTTTTTTGAATTAGCAAGAAATGGGATTTGGTTGCCTACGCACTTGCTTATGAATGCAAGGGCGGCTAAAGCCTGCACTCCAGCGTTTTACTTTGAGAACAACCATGTCCAAAGTTGTGCTGAACCGTATGCTTGCTGCCAAGCTTCGACGTGACCTGCCTCGGGGTACTTTGTCAGCTTCACTCGCTTGCTGCCCGCTTCTTTCAACCATTTCACCAATCGCTCGGACTCCTCGATGGGAACTGCGTCATCTTTGACTCCGTGAAAGACCCAGATCGGCATCTCGTTGGCTTTCTTTAAGCCTCCCAGATCAAACTCGTTTTCAATTCCTTCTAATTTTTCCTCTACCTTTTTGGGCAAACGAAAAGGGTCACCGCCTCCGCAAATGGGAACCGCCGCTGCAAAGTAATCGGGGTAGTGCGATAAGAAACTCCATGTCCCATAGGCGCCCATGCTAAGACCGGTGACGTACAGCCGATCGCGATCGATGTCACCTCGCTCAGCGATCACTTCTTCGACCAACGTGCGCAAAGCATCGACATGCCACCAACTCTTTTTGGGACATTGCGGTGAAACGAGCACGCAACTGGATAGCTCCTCGAATTTTTCGGTCAGCTTTGGCGGCCCATGCACTTTGACTTTCTGGATGTCATCACCGCACTCGCCGTAGCCGTGCAAAAACAATAACAGTGGCCAACCGTTTGCAGGTTTTTCGCCCGACGGTGAATGAAGTAGGTAAGACAATTGGTGGCCAGCAACCTTCGCACGCATCTTTTCGACCGACTCGGTCGACTGAGCCGAAACAATCGATACGGCCAACGCAAAGGTCGAAAAAGTAAACAGCAAAACCAAAGTGGATCGGAGCATGGGCTAATTTCATCAGGTGGGAAGCAATGGGACTGGCAGGCGAAGCCACTCGAAGGATTCTAACAAGCTGGGCACGTTGGAACTGAGCAAACTGGCTGGATCGTTACTTGCTCTGGCCCGAAACCACTGCTTTGGGATCATGGATTGGGAAATGATCTTCGACGATTTGATAGAACTCCTCGGCCGACACGACGTTGGCAACTTTCGATCGAAAGTGCCTTGCTCCGTGCTTGCCTTGCGCATAGCAACACGCGTACTTGCGCATCAGCACGGTACCTTTTTGTTCGCCGAAGCGATCGACAACCAACTGGTAGTGATTCAACATGCAGTCGCGTTGCTGGATCATGGTCGGCTCCGGTGGAATCGGGTCACCACGAAGCGCTGCGGCGCACTGAGCGAATAACCATGGCCGTCCCAAACAGGCACGAGCAATCATGACGCCGTCGACATCGTATTGCTTAAAGGCATTGACTACTTTTTCGGCGGAATCCAAATCACCGTTCCCGATCAGCGGGATGTTCTTGAGATGTTGTTTGATTTCGCTGATGCGGTCCCAGTCGGCGCTGCCACGGAACATGTCTTGCGCGGTTCGTCCGTGAACGGTTAACGCGGCCGCTCCGGCTTCTTCGACCACGCGCGCGATTTCGTTGCAGTTGATATTGTCACGCGTGCATCCGATGCGAATCTTGGCAGTCACCGGAGTTGGGGCGCAAACGGTCACCAACTGATTGATGATTTGATACATCCGCTGCGGTTCGCGCAACAGATAGCTGCCGCTGTGTGCCTTTTGTGTGACTTGGCGAACCGGACAACCGAAGTTGATATCCACCACGCTGACTTGGTAATCTTCGGCTAGACGTTTTCCAACTTTAGCCATCGTATTGGGATCGTTGTCCCAGATCTGAACGGCCAGCGGTCGAGCTTCTTCGGCGACGCCCCATAATCGATCGGGATGTTCGGCTTCGTTTTCATCCAACCAAACGAACCCGCGAGCGTTGACCATTTCGGTGGCCAGCAAACCAGCCCCGCCGTAGTCTCGTACGACTTGCCGAAACGCCGCATTGGTAAAGCCCGCCATCGGTGCTTGCAGGATCGGTGGATCGACCACAAGGTCGCCAATTCGCAGCGGTGGTGGAGGCCAAGGGCGTGACATGGGTGAAAATCAGAAAATAGAATGACCAAAACAGAACAACGTCATTAGACATTGTTGATGCTTTGGTAGTTCGGTCTAGACCAGATCTGGTCGAAAGTAGCCGTGAATCCCACGATTTATTCACAACTTTGGCGCGTTTAAAACGACTTGGACCAACTGGCGATGATTTGAGAGTCCGTTTCTAGCTGAATTCCGTCGACGTCTTGGTAAATCGTGGGGACATATTCCACGTTCAGATAGTGACCGTTGATCAGCAGTTGGGATCCGATGCCAAAATTAGTCCATTGGCCACCGCGAAAGTCTTCGACATTTGTAGAAACGAGCAGGTCAGGCGTTGAGGAGTCGTTGCCGTCAAAACTGGTTCGCCAAATGTACTCGGTACGAAATGACAACGACCAGTTTTCCGTCATCAATACGCTGAACCAACTGTTGAATCGGAATTCGTCACTGACGCTGTAGCCTCGGTAGTTTCGCCCGATCGGAATGTCGGCCAACGCTTGAAACCCACGACTGCCCCAGTTGTGGTACCTTTTGTAAACCAAACCAGGTTTGGCGTTGAACGTTCCGCTGCCCAATCGCATCGGGAACGGTAGGGGCTGCGAAACGAGTCCGCCGGTTGGCGCACTGGATTCGCGATAGATGTCTCCGGTTGGAATCGACCCCCCCAAATTCAAAATCAGATCTCTATTTTCGGTGCTAACCAATCGCAACAAGGCACCAAATGTCGTGTCTCCAAAACCACTGTTGTGAGTTGTGAATGATGTGCCGCGACCCGCGGGATTTGCATCACCGCGGATGTGGTCCATCGTTAGTGATGGCAACATCAACATGGTGTAAAGAGTGACGTTATCCGATGCGCCGTACATGATGTGCATCATGTGCATTTCCATCGTCATCTGTGTGGGTGTGGCACCAGCGTTGGTGCGGATCCCATCAACTACGATTCCAGGAAGTCCGCCGGCTGGTCCGATCGCGGCTAAGTCGCTGACGGGGGTTTCACCGATACGGTTTCCGTCCATGTACATATTCATGTACTTGTACTCGACCATCCATTCACCCTTGTCGTGAATGTGGTCGCCCATGATTCCAGCGGGCGCGTGTTTGTCCGCCAACGAACGCCGGTCGTGTTGTGCTGTTACATTGGTCGAAATCGCAATCAACAAGCAAACCATCGATAAATAACGCACAGCTCTTTTCATCCATGAAATCGAATCAACATTACCTATTAGTTAGAATTCGACCAAAGGGAACCGAATTGCCAGCTAATGCGGACGATCGATAATGACCGTTTGTTCTGGCAGACAGAGCCTAATCGTCAGGTCTTAACAGCGTGATGTCAGACGCTTCGGCGTCATGTCAGCGATTCCAAACACTTTAGAAATCGCTCAATTCCATCCATCGCTCTTCGGCTGCGGACAACTGTTCGGAAATGGATGTCAGTTCTTCGTGTAGACGGACCGCTTCGTCAGGGTCCGATTCGTTGAGAAGTTTCTTGTTGATGGCATTCTTTTCGTCATCCAGACGTGCGATCTTCTTCTCTAGATTCTTGATCTCCTTCTCGACCTTTCGCTGATCGCGTTGGTTTTGTCGGTAGTCGTCGGCTTTTCCCTTGGATTTCTTTCCGTCGGCTTTGCCACGTTTTTTAGGAGACTTGGTATTGCCCGTTCGCTGCCGTTCGCCTTCATCGATCTCATTTTCGACCGACAATAGATACGAGTCATAGTCGCCGTGGTAATTCTTGACGCTACCATCACGAACTTCGATCACATTGGTCGCCACACGGCGCATGAAGTGTCGATCGTGACTGGTGAAAATCACCGTGCCTTTATACAGCAGCAACGCTTCGGCCAAGGCTTCGACCGTTTCGACGTCCAAGTGGTTTCCCGGTTCGTCCAGCACCAACACGTTGGCAGTCCCCAACAGCAAGCCAGCCATGCACAAACGAGCACGTTCGCCACCGCTAAGCACTTTGACTTTTTTGTTGATATGGTCGTCGCGGAACAACAACGCGCCGGCCATCGCTAACAAATCTTGGCGAGTGGTATCGGAGTCCGATGCGTACTCCAGATTTTCCAGCACGGTCAACCGTTCGTCCAAACTGGTGTAAACATGCTGAGCATAGGTACCGATATCGATGTTGTGCCCCCAATTCATCGAACCGGCCAATGGCTCCAACGAGTGGACCAAAGTTCGCAGCATCGTCGTTTTGCCTTGGCCGTTGTCGCCGACGAGCGCGGCACGCTGGCCGTGTTCGATTTCCAAGTTGATGTTTTCGGCAACGACATGATCGGGATAGCCAATCGACAATCCTTCGCATCGATAGGCGGTGCCGTTTTTGGATTCGACTCTTGGCGGACGAATGTGGACGGTTGGCTCATCCGTTTCGATTTCGGAGGTTTGTAGCCGCTCCAACTGTTTGGCTTTACTACGAGCTTGGCTGGCAGTGGCCGCGTTGGCGCGATTTTTGTCGATGAATCGTTGAAGCTGTTTTTGTTTGGCGATGACGGTGGCGTTGACGCGCCGATCGTGTTCGCGCCGTTCTTCACGGAACTCCAGAAAACCGTCGATCTTACCGGGATACATCGTCAGTTTGCCGCGTGCCAGTTCCAACGTTTGCGAACAGGTGGCTTTCAAAAACGCCCGGTCGTGGCTGACGATCAAAGCAGCTTTGCTGAAATCACGTAGAAAGTGTTCCAGCAAAATCTGAGTCCGCAAATCCAAAAAGTTGGTCGGTTCGTCCAACATCAGGAAATTGGGATCATGCAGCAGCAATGCAGCCAGTTTGACCCGGGTCTGCCAACCGCCCGAAAGTTCCTTGACGGGGCCGTTGAGATATTCACCTTTGATCTCGAAGCGGCCCGCGATTTCCCCGCAACGCCAATCGGGCTGGTCGCTGTCACGCATCAAAAAATCCAGCGCCGACTCCCCTGGTTCAAACGGATCATGCTGCCGCAGGTAGCCAATTCGCAGCGAAGGGTGATGAATGACTTCGCCTTTCTCCAGCTCTTCGGTCCCCAACAAGGCTCGTAGCAGGGTCGATTTTCCGGCCCCATTTCGGCCGATGAAACCAACTTTGACGTCATCAACCAACGACAATTCGGCCCCGTCCAGGAGAACCTGGTCACCGTATCGTTTGTGGGCGTTGCGGACTTGGATTAAAACGGCCATGGCAGGCATATTTTGGCACGAAACGTTGAATTTAAGTTGCAAAACTTAGCAAGCTGCCACATTAGTTCGCAACCGGCGAACGAATCGAAACAAGTCATTAAGATTCAGTGATCGCCGCTTTAGGGGTTGGTCGATAGTACGCTGGCAACCTATTGCGGTGTCCGATTGATACCAAATGCAAAAAGGGAGAGTGGATTCAGTCGCTACAACTGGGTATCTATTTGCTGACTGATGGAATCCGAATCCTTGGGCATTTGCCTTGGTACCGGAGTTTTGATTGATTCTTTAAGATTTGGTGTAGTTGATTTTAGTGATCCCACTATTATCTTTCCCGCGAGCACCGTTTCCGCGCAAACGGAGCTGGTGAATCGAAAATCGAGATCCGTTTTCCCAAAGCCGGTTCCGGCCGATATGAATAGCTATAGCTTGGACTACATCGATGATTTGTATGTCCAATACGTTAGCGACCCATCCAGTGTGTCTGAGATGTGGCGTGAGTATTTTGAGCAGTTTTTGGTTGCTGGCGGTTCGCGTACCACGACAAGTCTCACCCCAAGTAGTTCATCTTCGTCAGTTGACGATGATCTTCGCGGGTCATCTGGGGACGTCGCCACCGATCAAGCGCTCTGGATGTCGCGGATCCAAGACCGTGTGAACCAGCTAGTCCGCGAGTATCGTGTTCGCGGCCACTTGGTCGCCAAACTGGATCCGCTGGGTTTGTTTCAGCACCAAGCTCCCGAACTGAGCCCCAGTTTGTACGGAGTCAGCGACGATGACTTGCAGCGTCCACTTGATAGCCGTGCGCTTGAAAATGTCGAAGGCGGAACGCTGGGTGCGATTTTGGAAAAGCTGCAAAACACTTATTGCCGCAGCATCGGTGCCCAGTTTATGCACATCGACAATCGCAATATTCGCGATTGGTTGCAGCGACGCATGGAGTCGACAGAAAACCGTCTGGAACTGTCGCACGAAAAGCAACGCCGAATTTACGCGCGTCTGGCTGACGCATCGATCTTTGAAGAATTCGTGCGCCGCAAATTTGTTGGCGCAAAAACGTTTTCGCTTGAAGGCGCCGAGAGTCTGATTCCGATGATCGACTTGGCGTTAGAAAAAGCGGGCCAACACAACGTCAAAGAAGTCGTGTTGGGGATGGCACACCGCGGTCGCTTAAACGTGATGGCCAATATTCTTAAAAAACGGGCGATGAATATCTTTTGGTCGTTCGATGATCCCAATCCAGAATTAAGCCGCGGTGGTGGCGATGTTCGTTACCACCTTGGTTACAGCAGTGACTGGCGAACGGCGGCTGGCGACGAAATTCATATTTCGCTGTGCTTTAATCCCAGTCACCTGGAATTCGTCAACACCGTCGCGCTGGGACGTTCGCGATGCAAACAAGATCGGCGAAAAGATACCGAGCGACAGGAAGTGATGACGATCCTGGTACACGGTGATGCGTCGTTTGCTGGCGAAGGGGTCGTGCAAGAAACCCTGAACTTGAGCGAACTGGCCGGTTATCGAACCGGAGGAACGCTGCACATCATCATCAATAACCAAATCGGTTTTACGACCGAGCCGCGTGAAGGACGCAGCACGACTTACGCAACCGACGTTGCGAAAATGTTGCAAGTGCCGATCTTTCACGTCAATGGCGAAGACCCCGAGGCGGTGGCCCAGGTCGTTTCGTTGGCGATGGATTTCCGCAAAGAATTTCAACGCGACGTTTTCATCGACTTGTACGCGTATCGTCGTTGGGGGCACAACGAAGGTGACGAGCCGCGATTTACTCAACCGCGGATGTACGCCGAGATCGATCGCCGCGCGACCGTTCGCGAGCAATACCAAAACGGATTACTGGAAATCGGCAAAATCACCCAGGAAGAAGCCGAAGAGATCCAACGTGATCGGACGGAAAAGCTTGAGAGCGAATTCGCGGCAAGCAAAAACGAAAAATTCGTGCCTGACACTCAGACACTCGCCGATAACTGGAGCGAATTTTTTGGCGGCCCCGAACCGGTTGAGCCAACCGACACGACTTGTGAACGCAAAACGCTAGAGGAATTGGTTGATTCGCTGACGCGATTGCCCGAAGGTTTCGCGGCGCATAAAAAACTCAAACGCCCGATGTCGCAGCGTCGTGAGATGGCCGCTGGCAACAAACCGTTTGATTGGGCAACCGCAGAAGCAGCCGCCTTTGCCACGTTGGTAAACGAAGGCCATCCGATTCGTATGACCGGCCAAGATTGCGAGCGAGGAACGTTCAGTCATCGACATGCCGTACTGCACGACACCAAAACAGGTGAACTTTACACGCCATTGCATCACGTCAGTGGCAACCAATCAACATTTGAATTGCACAACAGCCCGCTGAGCGAAGCGGGAGTGTTGGGATTTGAATGGGGCTATTCGCTGGACCTGCCCGATGGGTTGGTACTGTGGGAAGCTCAGTTTGGTGACTTTTGGAATTGTGCCCAAGTGATCGTGGATCAGTTCATCGCCAGCGCCGAAGACAAATGGAATCGCTTGAGCGGCCTAGTGATGCTGTTGCCGCACGGATTCGAAGGCCAGGGCCCAGAACACTGCAGTGCGCGGTTCGAGAGGTTCTTGGCGATGTGTGCCGAGCACAATATCCAAGTGTGCCAGCCGACAACGCCAGCGCAATACTTCCACCTGTTGCGCCGACAAGTGATCCGCAAGTGGCGTAAGCCTTTGATCGTACTGACGCCCAAAAGTCTGCTTCGGCACCCCAAAGTCGTTAGTAAAATCGAAGACATGTCTGAGGGAAGTTTCCAGAAGATCTTGCCGGATCCAGAAACAAAACTGGAAGATTGCCGTCGCGTGTTACTGTGTACGGGCAAAGTGTATTACGAACTGATGGCACAACGATCAAAGCGACGGATCAAGGGAGTGCCGATCATTCGAATCGAACAGTTGTACCCGTTAAGCGGCGAAGAGTTTATGCAAGCGATCGACGGCGCGGCCGACGGCACTGAGATCTGCTGGGTGCAAGAAGAACCAGAAAATATGGGCGCGTGGCCGTATGTCAAATTGAACTACGGTGACGCCGTTGCCGAACGATTCAAATTGATGCGAGTCACAAGACCAGAATCGGCCAGCCCAAGCACCGGAAGCATGGCAGCTCACAAGCTGGAACAGAAAGAACTGATCGATGAAGCGTTTGCGAATCTGAAGTAGTGCTGCAGTAGTTGATCTTGATTAAAAGCCTGTAGCGGAAGTCGTCAAGACTTTCGGCCAAACGCCCAAACGGCTTCCTTCCTCGAATAATTGAGAGCACCAACCAGCCGAAAGTCTTCAAGCAAAACTGGCGTACGATTAGTTTGTAGTACCCGGCTTTAGCCGGAAATGCCAATGCTGGTCCGCCTATGTTCGACCAAATCAACAAGCCCTCAAGACTTTCAGTTTTAGGTGGTTTGGCCGAAAGTCTTGACGGCTTGTCGATTTTTTGTGGCCGAACGCTCCGCGGTCGGAGCGGAGAGAACCGACCTCGGGAGTTGGCTCTGTGCAGATCGTGGTCTGTTTAATTCCCCGACATTTGATGATGTTAAAATCAGCATTCCCAATATGGGGACAAGCGTCACGATTGATATGATCAATCCGACGACCCCGTCTTAATCTAGGTGAAATGAAATCTATCCTCGGCTTTCGCAGCCGAGGTGTTTTGGAGAGAAAATATGCAAGTTTGGATTTTTTTGGCCCTCGCAATTGGGTTTGAAGTGGCAGGGACGCTTCTACTAAAAGCGTCGAATGGGTTTGAGAAAATGGCGTTTGGGATGGGGGCGATAGGCTGTTACTCAATTTGTTTCTGGTTTTTCGCGCCCGTTTTGAAAGTTCTTCCTGCGGGAGTCGCCTATGCGATATGGGCGGGTGTTGGTATTTCGATGGTCGCGATTTTGAGTTTTGTCTTGTTTAAGCAATCTTTGAGTGCGGCGCAGATGGCTTTCATTGGATTAATTATAACAGGCGCGATTGGATTAAATCTCACCACAGCGCATTAAGCACGCGGATGTGCCCCCGCGTGAATATCCATCAGGCGTGCCGCAGGGGCCATTTTCCCGAGGTGAACCCACCAACCACCCTGACGCTTGAGCGACGACTAACC
>CAZZDZ010000156.1:0-12851 GCA_964652675.1 uncultured Pirellulaceae bacterium | reverse complement strand
TTAAACTCATTCTGAGTGAGCGAGCGGAGTCACCGGGGCATCCGCCAAACTCGGGGCACGATCTATGACGTGCCCACATAGATCGCAATTCGTTACCCACCGAAGCGATGAACGTCGTTGACCTGATACGCAATGCCTTTCCGTTCGATCCGATTCCGGAACGTTCAACCGTCGTCGAAGACACGTATTGCGTTGAACATTTACACGAAATGAGTACGAGTACCGCGATGCTGAGTACGAGTACGAGTACGAATAAAACGGGATGCGAAAAAGAAGTTCGCTGGTTTTTAGGCCAAGCGGTCGGCTGCGACGTGATATTGTGGATCTTCGCTGACGTTGATTTCGACTAGATCGCCAGCGCGATCTAACAATACTCGGCACTCTTTGCTCAGGTGAGTTAGATGCAGTCGCTTGCCGCAGGATTCGTATTTTTCTGCCAGCTGATTGATCGCTTCCAAGCCACTTTGGTCATAAACGCGGGTGTAATAGAAATCGATCACAACATCGTCGGGATCATCTGCAACATTAAACATGTCTTTGAACGACGACACCGACGCAAAGAACAATGGTCCGTGCAGTTGGTAAATCTTGCTACCGAATTCGTTGTACTTGATATCCGTTCCCAAGTGGGTCGCATGAGTCCAAGCGAAAACGAGTGCCGAAACGATCACGCCAAGGATGACTGCGGTCGCCAAGTCATGCATGAATACGGTGTAACCTGCAACCAAAACCATTACGAACATGTCGGCGGTGGGCATGCGGCGAAACATTTTTAGCGACGCCCACTCGAATGTTCCAATCACAACCATGAACATCACACCAACCAGTGCAGCCATCGGGATCTGTTCAATCAATGGTGCCAAGAATAAGACAAACAACAGCAGGCAAACCGCAGCAGTGATTCCCGAAAGCCGACCTCGGCCACCCGAGTTCACATTGATCAGCGATTGACCAATCATCGCACAACCGCCCATGCCACCAAACAATCCGCAAATCAAGTTTGCAGTTCCCTGACCGATGCACTCGCGATTGCCTTGGCCACGTGTTTCGGTAATCTCGTCTATCAACGTGAGTGTCATCAGCGATTCGATCAGACCGACACCACAAAGCACGATTGCGAACGGGAAAATGATTCGCAACGTTTCCCAGTTCATCGGGACCATTTCGTACTGCAAAAAGAACAAAGTCGGCAGGCCACCACTGATTCCCGATTCCACTTGGGGAACCGAAGCGGGATCGAATGGAGTGACAGCCCGCGTCGGCGTTTCTGAACTTCCCAAGCGACTATCAAGTTCCAGATCGACGGACTTGGCACTGACCAGCGTGATTGCGGATTCACCCAATTCCAGTTCCGATTCGCTGGCCGATCTGGCCTTGGCGATCGCTTGTGCCTGGCTGTTTGTTTGAAGCATATCCCCGACGGTTGCCAGCAAGTTTTTACCGTCAGGCGTTTTGGTCGAATGATTGATTCCGATCGAGATAAAGCTGACCGCTAGAATCGCGACCAACGAAGCGGGAACTGCGCTGGTAAGTTTTGGCAAAAGCCAGATGATCGCCATCGTCAACAGCACCAACGCCCCCATCAACCACATCGCGCCGCCGCTTAGAAAGACAAGATCGCCTTGCTCGGAGAGTGTTTTGAAACTGCCCAGCTGAGCCATGCCGATCACGATCGCCAAACCATTGACGAACCCTAGCATCACACTGTGCGGCACCATTCGAATCAACTTGCCAAGGCGCGCGAGACCGATTCCGATTTGCAGCAAGCCACACAGGATGACGGTCGGGAACAGGTATTCCACTCCGTGCAGCGCAACGAGCGCAACGACCACAACCGCCATGGCACCGGTGGCACCAGAAATCATTCCTGGGCGACCACCAACCACTGCGGTGATCAATCCGATAAAGAACGCGGAGTACAAACCGATCAGCGGTGAAACGCCAGCAACAAAGGCAAACGCAACGGCTTCGGGGACGAGAGCAAGAGCAACGGTCAGTCCGGATAGCACATCATTTTTGATGGAGCCTGACTGGAGTCGAAAGAAGTTCAGCATGTTGTATCCAAAAGCGGCCCATCACAATGGTGGGCGAGTAGTTCCCAATCGCTTCGATTCGGTACTACCGAAAGTCCACTAAATTCCAAGAATTTAGTCAGAAAGAGGCCGGAGCCGTGCGTCTGCTGACGCAACGTTCCACTCACGAAAACCTCTTTGGTGACGAACTATAGTCCGCTCCGTAGCGGGGTCAACGGAGATTCACCCAACCTAAACATCGGCAACGCACGCGGATCAACGCGGTAAACATTGTGTCTGTTTTTTGTGGGGAGACGACTGCCCTTTAGCGTGACTTGGAGGAAGTCGATTGCCCCGGTAGAAAAAATTCAATCACAAAACACCAACCTTGCGCCTGCGTTAAGGGACATTCGTTTTCTTTTTGAAAATCTTTTTGTGACGATTGCACAGCGCGACTCGTCTGTTTGATGTTTCCCACTACTACCTTCGGAAGGCGTTGATGGCCATGATCGTGTCGCTCCAATTGCCGTTGAACGCAATGGCACGATCATCCACATAAACGAACGCTGGTGGCTTCGATTCGCAAATATCGTCGACTTCGATCTCGTGTCTGGCTAACCAACGAGCGATCGCTTCGCGTCCTTGCTCTGTATTTCCTCGTGCGCTATGCACGACGACACGATATCGCTTGCGAAGTTGTGCGATGGCTGCTTTTACCCCGTGAATCGGGGGGTCTGGGATGTGCTCGACTCCTTGCCAGCCTGATCGGTACGAATGAATCACACCGTCAAAATCCAAACACACCGTTTTGATCGAGCGTTCGATCTCCATCTTTTCCAGCAGTTCACGTCCGGCCAAGCGTGTCGCTAAGATTCGATCGATCGCATCATGGCCTTCCAACCAGCGGCGATCATCCCACGATTGATCGTTGTAAATTCGTGTGTAGTGATCGCGTGAATGATGGCGTCCGGGCAGTCGCAGCCAGCTGCCCAAATGGTTTGACCCATGAGTTCCAGGAAACAAGTCTGGTTCATTGTCCAAGCCGCGTTGTTTGTAATCCGATACAAAATCATTGATGAACGCTCGTACGCTGCGGGATCGCATGGGTTCAGCGAACACCACCCAAATATGAAAACCACCTTTGCCGTTGGAATCCATTAGCAACGGGTCGAACCCACGCTTTTGCAATTCGGCATACCAACCCAGTGCAACCGAAAAGTTTCCTTCGGCGGTGACCGATAAGTCTTCTTCGTCGTGACGATCGATGTCGATTGCAAACCAACGCGACGTCCCATCGCGGGCAGCACTGTGGATTCCCAACACACCGCCGTCGACTGCTTTGAAGTGTTTTTCAAGCGAACTGACACCTAGGAATGTTTTGCCACGTTCGTCCTTGAAAGGTACGGTGACGACGTTTCCATGGAACCCTTTTTTCTTGTCGCTGCAATCGGCGTTCTTGCGTTTCTTTTTACTAAGGTATCGTCCCCAAACATCCGTTCGGTTGACAAGGTTTGCGAGGATCCAATCGGCAAGTTCTTTTGAACGACCGACCCATTCAGATCGAATCTGCTGAAGATACGCGTTGTCGGCCAACGTTTGCTCGTAAGAAAAGGGGAATAGTCGGTTGTCATCTTAACGCGACAACCATCAATCCGATCACTGGTGGTCGCGAATGTACTCGGATGGAAATTTGGCTTGCCCTGCCTTGTTGGGATGGCGGGCTGGAAACCTTGGCCCTCGGTCTTCTAATAACGGCACTTCGCGGCCGCCACTTTCGAATAGCATTTCCCACAACTGCTTGTTCATCTTTTCGATCCGTTTGGAATGCTCTGGAGATTCAATGAGGTTGTGCATTTCGCCCGGATCCGACTGCAAATCGTAGAACTCGTCGCGATCCCACAATCCGTGTACGCGAATGTATTTGTAGCGACCGCCGATGATCGCGTGTAGCGTTGGCGTGTGCGGATAGTTGCGTTCCCAATAGTATTCGTACAGCAGGTGCTTTCGCTCCAGCAGTGATGGATCCGCTTTCCGCAGCGCCGCCCAAAAACTTTGCCCATCGGAGTTGGGCAGCGGTGGTGCACTGGCAGCCTGGAGTAACGTCGGTGCGATATCGATGTTGCCAACTAGTCCATCGAATTTTTGACCAGCGGGGATTTTTCCAGGAGCCGTTATCAGCAGCGGCACCTTTGCGCTCGCTTCGTAGGCGGTTCGTTTGTCGATCAAACCGTGGTCGCCAAACTGAAATCCATTGTCGCCCATGTAAACGACGATGGTGTTTTTGTTCAGCCCGTTCTCATTTAAGTAAGCGTTCAAGCGTCCGACACTATCGTCGACTGCCAACAGCGATTCGCAGTAGCGGCGATAGTAAACTTCTGGAGAAAAATCGGGGATGTTGTATCCAAAGTCGACGCCATGACGACTGTTGCGTTGGTTGCGCAGCCACATTGGCATTTTGCCTGCATCCATTTCTGCGACAGTCGGTGTTCGAATCGGTAATTCGTTTTTGTCATAGCGACCGCGATGACGTTCGGCGGGAACAAAATCCGCATGCACGGCTTTGTGGCTGACGTACATGAAAAACGGTTTCTTGTTGTCGCGATTCTGTAGCCAATCCAAGGCGTAGTCGGTCAATTCGTCCGTGATATACCCTTTTTGTTCAACACGTTTGCCGTTGATGTTGAATCCATCGTAAGTCGTCTGGGGAACTTCTCGCGTCGTGCCGTGCCCGTCGGGCCAATAAGTTCCTTGGCCTTTGAAGGCGACCCAATGATCAAAACCACGTTGCGGGTCGTCGATGTGTCCGCCCATGTGCCACTTGCCAATGAACGCCGTTTCATAGCCCGCTTTTTGCAAGTGTTGTGGAAAGAAAACCAAGTTCGGATCGACGGGGTGATAGTTATCAACGACGCGATGATTGTGAGCGTATTGCCCTGTCAAAATTGATGCGCGACTGGGCGAGCACAATGACGTGGTCACATAAGCATGAGTCAGCATCGCACCTTGTTTGGCCATCGCGTCGATATGCGGCGTCTCCAAAAAGGGATGCCCGGCAACCCCCAAGCAATCAAACCGATGATCGTCGCAGAGCACGAACAGAATATTCGGCTGTGTTTTGCTTGGCTGCGTTTCGTTCGGCTGTGTTGTTTCGTTTTGGGCGTGCAAAACGGTGGCCGACGACAGGACCAAGGTGATTGCAATGAGTTTGGCGGCAAATTGGAGCACGGTTTTGTCTTGTGTTGTCAGGAGAACGTCGCGATTGGTACTTAGCCATTGGCTACTTAATTGGAACCCATTGCACGGCATCGATGATGACATGGCCGTCGGTGTCTTTGTTGGTCACTTCGACGGAGGCCTCGGCGGCAAAAACAAATTTGCCAAGAGAGATGAATACGCCTTCGATTTCAGGCTGTTTTCTTTGGTCGACTTTCAAGTTGGCAACTCCACCTGCGTGTTTGATCGCAACAGGCACATTGGTGGCGCGGTTTTTGTTCGATGTGTAAGCCAATCGGACTTCGTACTTGCCTGGTTTGGGGAGTTTGGTTTTGAAAATTGCGACGCTGTTCCCGTCGGCGCGATGGCCGTCATGCTTGTATCCCTTGGCTAGATATTTTCCGATTGATCTACTGTCTTTCCACATCCCTTTGCGTTCGCTTTGGCTGTCGTCAATGACAATGCCCGGCAACTTGCGCGGGTCGATTCCTTTGCCGCTGGCGTACGAAGTGTACTGAAGGACTTGGCCGTCTTTGATTAGTTGCTTTCGTAGTTCGTTGTAGTTGACGTCTTGGACAGCCACGGATTTGTCGATCGCTTGGCAAGCCGCCGTTGCCGCACTTTGCCCCAAGATCATGAACACGGGTTCCATTCGGATGGAACCAAATGCGATGTGTGAACTGGATACGCAAACGGGCACCAACAGGTTTTGGCATTGGTTCTTTTTGGGAACGAGGGCGCCGTAGGCGATTTTGTACGGTTTGCACTTCACGCCTATGTCTCCTTCGTTTTGAACGTAGCCCTCTGGCGTGATGTACCGCTGCGTATTGTGCGAATCGATTGTGTAGCTGCCCATTCCGACCGACTGCGGCGTCGGTTTGCGCTGAAGTAGTTCGTTTTCGGTCATCACAAATTGACCGACCATCCGACGTGCTTCGCGGATGTACAACTGGTGCGACCAATTACCGTTGTCGGTGAACTCATCTTTGGGCAGTCCCCATGTTTGCATTTTGCTGCGAATGTCTTCGGGGACACGAGGGTCATTGGCAAGATAATACAGCCAGCCCTTTTGGTAGTTTTCGTGCTGTTTGATAATCGCACGGCGCTGGTCGTAGCTGCCGTTGGGATAGTCGTAATTCATGCCGATGTTATCTGTACTCATCGGTCCGTGATTGTTCGTATCCGTTTTGTGATTGGGGATCGGATCGAATTTGCCAAACACTTCACGCCAACCGGCGTCCAAAATTCTCCCCAGCAGTTCATAGTTTTTGGGGTCGTAGTTATCGGGTTTGGAGAATGGGATTCTGTTTTTTTCGTCGTTCGTCAAACACATCCGAAAACAATACGCTTGAATGCGATTATCGCCGGAATGTTTGTCGCCTGGAGGATCGGGGCTGATTCCCGGTAGCGCTCCGCTGCTCGGGTCGCCGGGGACGATATAGGGATCGATGCGCTTCTTTTGGGGGATCGCGTCGAAGTGATGCCGGTGAAACAGTTCGCCTGTTTGGACGCCGTTGTATTGTTCGCCGTACACCGACTTGCCTTCGCGTCCGACGTGAAAATCGACGCCCGCGGTGACCATCAAATCGCCTTCGTAGGTCGCGTCGACAAACATCTTTCCCTTGAAAGTTTTGCCACTTAGCATTTTGATGGTGGTGATGCGTCCGTCTGTTTTCGTCACACCCGAATCGCGATCAAGCCACTGGTCGCGGAAAACAGGAATCTGAAATTCTTTGACGTAACCTTCGTAGACTTTTTCGGCGACGCTGGGTTCAAAGATCCACATCGTGCGGTTCTTGCCATCGATCGCCGGTGTGCCTTGGCCTCTGCCGCCGTAGGATTCGCGTTTTTGAAATTTCCAAGTCTCGGCTTTTTGATACTCTTGCCAGATGCGGTGATAGAAATCTCGTGAAAGCCCGCCGATCACGCCTTTGTTACCGGTGTCTGTCCAGCCAAGTCCGCCGCTGGAGAGTCCACCAAGATGCTTGTCTGGGCCAACGATCACAACGGACTTGCCCATCTTTTTGGCCTGCACCGCCGCGATCACTCCAGCTGATGTTCCACCGTAGATGACTAGGTCTGCGGATATCTGTTTTGGCTGGTCCGTCGATGTCTGCGCAAAGATGAGAGCAGAGTTGAACAAGAATATCGAAGACAAAACGACACGATACATATTGACTGGCTGGTTCTTGGTAACGGATTTCGTTCACGAACTGACAAAACAACAGGATAATGCAAATAATTGCTGGCAGGGCATATTTATCCGCGAAGTTGAAGCGACTTGGATTCTGAGCGACTTGGATTCTGAGCGACGAGGCGATCTCGCATTCTATTTTGAACTTTCCAGTAGACTGTCTGGCTGCCACTTGTCTCCATTGAATTGTCAACGAACGTGCTGCGAACGAGAGCATCGATGCCGCAATCACCAATCTCTCCAAAACTGTTTAAGTTCCTGCGAGAACTGAAAAAGAATAACAATCGTGATTGGTTCATGCAGAACAAACCGCGCTATCAAGACGAAGTGTTGGGGCCTGCGGTTGAATTGGTTGCTCAGTTGGAAAAACCGCTTGCGAAAGCCGCGCCGATGCTGGGCGTGATCCCCAAAAATCACAATGGTTCCGTGATGCGAATCTATCGGGATACACGTTTCGGAAAAGACAAGACGCCTTATAAAACCAATGTCGGCATCTCGATTCGACATCAAGCCAATCAAGACATCCACGCACCAGGCGTCTACATTCACTTTGATCCCAAAGAGTGCTTTATCGGCGCGGGCTGTTGGCGCCCAGAAGCCAGCGTCTTGAAAGCCATCCGTGTCGCGATTGACGAAGACCCCAAGGTTTGGAAAAGAACGCGAAACAATAAGGCGTTTAACACAAAGTTTGAACTGGCTGGCGAAAAACTGAAAACGTCGCCGCGAGATTTTTCCAAAGACCATCCGATGATTGACGACTTGCGACGAATCGATTTCATCGCAGTCGCACCGCTAACACAAAAAGAGGTTTGTTCCGACGAGATCGTCAAGGTTGTGATCGATCACATCAAAAAAGCCAAACCGCTCATGCAGTTCATCTGTGACGCAATCGATGTGCCCTACTAATTCCTCGACTGAATCCAAGGCTGAATCCAATTTAGCTATTGAAGGCTGGACGTCTGATTTTTCAGCGTGGCGTTTGTTGGTGTTGACGGAACTTGCGACGTTGTTTTCGACCGTGATTGCGGTTTTCTATCCCTATGGGACTTCGCTGGCAGATTCAACGCACGGCTCTATCGTTGCGGCGGTGCTTTGGATCGTAGCGCAATCGTTCTTTCTGATCTTGCCGGGGCTGCTACTGGGGCTAGCCGCGCTGAAGATTTCTCGTGGTCCGAAAGTGAATCGTCGTCTGACGATTTGCGCAAGCGTCTGGGTTTTTGCTGTTCCGTTGTTGGTGCTGTGTGACAACGTTTCGTTTGGATGGATTTCGGAACGGTTTTTGTCGCGCAGTGTCGCCCGCGTATTGGGAGAGTTGCCGCAAAGGCTGGCCGCACATGTTCCGCTTTCGACTTGGATGTTTGCGGCTTGTCTGTTGACTGGGTTCGTCGTGTTTGTGGCGACCGCTTGGTGGCTGTCGGGCAGATTGGCAAAGCTATTAGAGAGTGAATCAATGGGCAGCAGTGTGATTGCCAATCGATTGCTGCGCCCCTGGGTGGTTGTGGTGCTGTTGATCGCTGTCGCAACGGTGTTCTCGATTCTCGCCGCGCTGAATTGGCGGACGACGAGTGGGGAAATGTACGCAGGGTCGGCCCGCCATCCTTTCTGTAGCGTGTACTTGGTTCCGTCAGCCAATGTGGGGAGTTACGACGAATTAGTGACGCCGCAATCGACCGACACGGTTGGCACGATGCGAGAAATTCTGGCCGGTTTAGACCAACGCCACGCAATGTTGTTTGTGGATGGCAAAGCCGGTGATCAGCCGGATGTTGTCATGGTGGTGATTGAATCATTGCGGCACGAACTGGTTGATCCTGAAATCATGCCGGAGTTGTCTGGTATCGCAGCGAGAGGGATTCACTGTCGAAATCATTTTTCATCTGGCAACGCGACCAATCACGGATTTTTCAGTTTGCTCAATGGGCTCGATGCGACTTGGTACCCACGGGCTGTACGGAAGGCTCCCATTTTGAATCGTCTGTTTCGTGAAGCGGGTTACGAGATCGGATTCTTTGCGGCGCATAACGATTGGGTCAAGTTCCACATGGATGGTTTTTTGAATCGTCAACAATTTGATCGATTTGAAGTCGAAAAACCAAGTTGGCTTGAGTCCGATCGACGAGCGACTCAGAGCGCCGTGAACTTTTTGGACGCACCGCGTGAAAGCCGCCGACCTCGGTTGGCATTTTTGTATCTGTACAGCACGCACGCGAATTATCACAGCTATGCGAAGGACCAAGTTTTTCAACCCGCGGCTGGCGATCGATTTTTGATTCCGTATCAAAAATCAGATGTGCCGCAAGTTTGGAATCGTTACAAGAACAGCGCTCGATCGGTGGATAGATTTTTGTCTTCGGTGATGCAAGACGACCGCGTCGTGATTGTGACGGGTGACCACGGTGAATCTTTCTTGGAAGACGGCGTTTGTGGACATGGCGTACGAATCTCGCGATACCAAAACATGACGCCTGCTGTGATCTATGTCCCCAATCGCACAGCACAAACGATCGATGCGCCCACGACTCATGCTGATGTGTTGCCGACTCTGTTGTCGGCGACAGGAATTTCTACCAGCGATCCCGACGTGTTGGACGGTTGGAACCTGATGGATGCGGATGAAGATGATTTGAAAGATCGTGTTGTCTTGACGCGCAACTACTTGAGCGATGACTGCGGGCTCATTCAACAGGCAGAATCCGCTTCCGATGTGTTTGCTTATCGAGCTGCCATTTCATTAAACCAGTGGACGGCCACTGCGCTCAACGCAATCGACCCGTTTGGTAATGAAACCGAAGGCGACGCCCGGGCATCAACGCGGCGGCTGGAAAAATGGATTGCCGATCGGTTTGGCGACGTATCGGCCGCTGGTTTTTGAGGCTTGTTGTCTGCATCGAATCTTGCGCTGCATGTGGGGCAGCCACTTTTATGACTCGGTTTCTGTTTGATTCGGATTTAACGGGCCACGCCGCAGGAGACTGATATAGAGGGAAAGAACGGTAAAACGCTGTTCAATGTGACCCAAAACGTAGTTGGTTGGGCGTTTGCTAGCCATTGGGATTCGGCTATCGGTCACTCAGGTGGTTTCCTAGACTCCGCTGCAATGATCGAAAGTGGATCCGCCGTCCCAAAGGATTGGGATCGTGACCACTTGGCTTTGACATTTTGGAGTATGACGGCATGGAAGCCGCAGCCCGCTTGCGTCGCATTTTGATCGCGATGGCCGCTGTTATTTCGATAGGAATATCGAATGCAGATGCCGCAAACTATCGCACTCAAAATTTCATCATTCAAGCTTCTACCCAGCAACTTGCCCAGGCCGTTGGACATGCGGCTGAAAAGTACCGCAACGATTTGGCGGTGCATTGGTTGGGTGAACCCCTGCGACCTTGGCCTCGTCCTTGTCCGATCCGTGTCCGATCGGGTCAACACTTGGCTGCTCAAGGCGTCACGACATACAACTTGCAGCCTGTTCGTGATTTCCAAATGGAAGTCGTCGGTTCGCCGCAACGAATTTTAGACAGTGTGCTGCCACACGAAATCACTCACACGATTTTGGCGACTCATTTCGGTCGACCGCTGCCGCGTTGGGCTGATGAAGGAATCTGTACGACCGTCGAACACGCCAGTGAGCGGAGCAAGCACGAAGCGAAGCTGCGAGAATTTCTGCAATCGCGCCGTGGGATCGCGATGAACCGATTGTTCCTGTTGACCGAATACCCAAGCGATGTGTTGCCAATGTACGCACAAGGCTACAGCGTTTGCCGCTTCTTAATCGAACAAAAAGGTCCACGGACTTTCATCAACTTTTTGCATGACTACATGGATCAGCGTTCGTGGACGCAGAATGTAAAGAAGCACTACGGATACGATTCGCTGGCCGAGTTACAAAAATTCTGGTTGGCTTGGGTCGCGGAAGGAAGCGGGCCGGTGGAGAAATTTGCGAAAGTGGATTCGTCACGAACACGAGTCGCGGCGGCTTCTGCGATAGGGCCAAATCGTTCCAGAGAGGATCTTTCACAAGTCGCACTCGCGTCAGGACGAAGTTCGCTTGAGGGTCGCAGGCAACAGTCTGTTCCCAATTCGCGTCAACGCGGCAACCAGAATTTGGGATTGGCACACGCCGATGGACGATCCGTTGGCGGTGCATTGAATCAGTCACTTGAAAAAGGCTGGTATTCAAGGCAGCGTGACTCGGCCCAAGACGCACTGGTCAGTACTAATGCCGACGCAACCAATGCCGGTGCACTGGCTGGCAACGTGATCAACCCAATCGTGCCTCCTTCGGTGCGCGACAGCGGCCGATATAGCGTCAGTCAACAACAGGGCGAACAGCGAATCTCGCGGGGCGGACAGCAAATTTCGCCCGGCGGATCGGTGATCGAACGAGGCGGATACGATTTACGGACCATACGACGGTATCGATAGCGCTATCGATAGCGTTTGTACTTTGATGGCAAGGACGTGAATTCGGGCGATGTCGACAAACTTTGCGGGTTCTCCGGTCACTAAGTGCAAATACTTGCCATAGAGTGGCTTGCGAAAACGGCGAGAAGACTACCGCAAACTCGCGAAACCTGCTATTTTCGCACCCGCTAAAGCGGTGACGGAACTATCCTCGTCGCTTTCAATTTCACTTTTTCTACAGACACACAATTCGATGGCAAAACCACAACGTGCACTCAAGAAGGCAAATAAGGGGCGTCGCCCGGCAAATGCCAAGGCTCGCAAAGCAAAACGCAAGAAGATCAAGACTTAAGAAATAAGAAGTTTTTGTACGTGGCGAAGTCCGATTTTATTTTCGATCCATTCTCTCTGGATTTTGATAATCCGATCGCAGATATCCATGCGATTCGTGAATTGAATCCGCAACGAGACGAGATGGAACACTTGACGGCCATCCTTTGCGAGGATGTCGAAGAGAAGAAATGCGCCGGATACAAAGACGTTTCACACAACGAGTTTTGGATCAACGGGCACATGCCCAACATGCCGTTGATGCCTGCCGTTATCCAGCTTGAAGCGGTTGCTCAGTTGGCAAGTTTCTTTACTCAGCGGAATGATCTGCTGGGTGCACAGATGGTTGGGTTTGGCGGCGTTGACGAAGCGAAATTTCGTGATGTCGTTGTGCCGGGTGATCGGCTACTGCTGATGGTGCAAATGAACAGGGTGCGACGCAATCGAATGATTGTGGCGAAGTTCCAAGGCGTTGTGAACGGCAAGCTTGTTGTCGACGGAGTCTTGCGAGGAATTCCGATTCCGATCGACGCGGTTAAAAAACATCTTCAAGAGCGATCCCGCGCGAATCGCAAAATGGCAAAGTAGCGATTCAAACGTAGCCCGATGCTTGCCTGGCCCTCTCTGGGCCTGAGAGCCCGACTCTCCCAATGGGAGAGTGATTTCATCGGCTGTATTGCAACGCTAAAAACGAATCTTTA
>CAZZDZ010000155.1:0-12915 GCA_964652675.1 uncultured Pirellulaceae bacterium | reverse complement strand
AAAGTCGGGCTACATCTCTGGGACAGAGATGGCTACAGAGTGCCGACCGAACAGGCTTCAGCGAAATTGGTCGTGATTGTGTCACGGTAAATGGCGGCGAACGCGTCGTGCTCGATGCCTGAGTCGGAGCGTTTCCTGAATGGCACCTCGACATCTAATCCGGAATGCGCCACGATCTCGCAGCACAGATTTTCTAACTGCGCGAGATCCAGTCCAAAGCGTTTGGTGAACTGACCATTTGTCATCTGCTCTTTTAACCGTCGATTGGTTTCGCGAATCAATGGGATCGCAGAAATATCGACCGTCCCGCCAGCGTCGATGTCTTTCGTCTCCTCGTGCCACTTGCGGAAAAATTCTTGCATGAAATGGCTAAGCTTTCCAAGCTTGTTCAGTCTTCGATTGTTGCGCAAGTACATCGTTTGGCGGCACGATTGATCGTGCATGAAAATGGCACCCGTGATCGTCCAATACGTCATGTAGTCCCACAGGATTTTTGTTGGCATGACGATCGGATTGCCGAACATCCGATACTGGTCTTGGTAAGCCTTTGCGGTGCCGTAGTAGAACCGCTTGAAAATTTTGTCGTACGAAAACGCTCGCACACGGATTCCTCGCCCCGTCAGATCTCTGTGAATCAGGTCGGTCAGCAAAGTATTTCCAAACGCGATGAAGTCGCTACCGGGTGAGTAAAACGGATCGTGAAAGAATCCCGCTTCGCCGGTGATGCCCCATCGCTGCGAAGAAAAGACTTGTTCGCACTCGACTGCGTATCGCTTGATCGCTCGGAAATCCTGCAAGTCGTCTTTGTGGTCGCGGACGGCTTGGGCGCATTGCGGTTCGTGCTTTTCTAGCCATGCCAACGCTTTGTCAAACGAATTGAAATCAGACAGCGAATGATATTCCTCTGCTGCAACAATCCCCATGCTTGTCGAACCGGACGCCAATGGAATCAGCCAAACCCAATATCCCTGGCCCATCAAGTGATTGGTGCTGTACCAACGCGCCGTTTTTCCCTCGTGCCCTTCGCCCCATTCCGCATCGCTGGACCAATCATCAATCTTGATGTGTTTTTTGAACCGAAACCAAGCCGCATTGCCGATGTGGGGAGATTCTTTTTGCAAACCCAACTTGCGTTTGATCAATGCGCGGCGACCGCTGGCATCCACAATCCATCGCGACATAATCGATTGCTCCGTGCGATCAATCTCGTAACGAACACGATGATCGCTGCCGCGCGCATTGATTTCTACATCTTTGATGTCGGCGCGATCGACAAATTGAATGCCCTGCTCCAAACATCGGTCAGCCAAATAGTTTTCAAACCGACCTCGGTCCAACTGGTAGCTAGGGCACGGCGCATAACGCCGACCACCAAGCTCCAGTCGGTCTTCGATACGCGAATTGTCACCGGCCGGAAAAAAGAACCGCAACCCAAGTTTGGGCAATTGATCTTCAAGAATATGCTGCTTCAACCCAAGCACTTCGCCGAAATAGTACGCGGCGACTTCCACGGTCGACTCACCGACCTTGAAAGCGGCTTCGGGAACCGGGTGCTCTCGCTTTTCCAGCACCGTGATCGAAGCGTTCGGGAGTTTCTGCCGGCATTGAAGCGCCAGGGTCAGGCCTGCGAGCCCGCCCCCCAATATCGTGACGTCGTTGGTTTGATTCGATTTCATTTCGATTTCCACGTTGATTTCGTTTGTTTGTGTCGCCATTTCCGCGTCTTCAGAGTCGCGTCAGCAGCCTGCTTAGATGTTCAATAGTTCGAACACATGTTCCAAATGATGTTCCGTCATCGGGCGATCCGGAATATCAATGCTGACGTCCGGCTGAGTCTGTTGGACTCGTTGAGTGATTTCGTACATGAGTTCGCGAATCAAACTCACGTTTTGTTGGAAACGAATTTTCAACGCAGCATCATCCAGGTCTTCACGCAGCTCCGCATTCAACCGGGTCATGATTTCGATTTCGCTTTGATCAACAAAGGCTCCGTTGGCATTGACCGTTGGATCCGCTTCGTACCATTTGCGAAAAAAGTCCTGCATCTTCAAATTCATGTCTCGGATTTCTTCGACGCCCTTGGCCTGTGATTGAATAAAGCTGACGTCGGTTAGCTTTCCGCGAAAATACAGAAGCGCTGGAAATCCCCAATAGACGGCGTAGTCCCAAACGAATTTGAGCGCCATGATTCGGGGATTACCGAACAGCGGGTACTGGCCACGGTAAGTGATCAAGTTGTTTTGGAACAAAGTTAAAAACACACTTTGCAGCGTCGGCGCGAGGTGCTCGATCGAACGTCCAGCCAAGTCTTCTTCGATCAGCTTGCCAACCATCGTGTTGCCGATGGCAATGAAATCGCTGCCCGGTGAATAGAATGGATCAAGCAGCGCTGCCGCTTCGCCGACCAACCCCCAGCGGTCGGCCGAAAAGACCTGTTTTGCGCCACGTGAAATTTTTCTAACGGCCAAAAAGTCTTGCATCTTGTCGACATGCGGTTGAATACTGGCTGCGCATTCGGGTTCGTGCTCCTCCAACCAACGGATCGCTTTGTCAAAGCGATTGATTTCCCGCAACGAGTGACAATTGGGGTCGGCAACGATCCCGATACTGGTCGAACCGGTCGCCAGCGGAATCAACCACACCCAGTAGCCTTCGCCCATCAAATGATTGGTGCTCAACCAGCGCCTCGGAACTTTGCCGGTCAAGGATTGCCAGTTCGCGTCGTCACACCACTGGTCGATTTGAATCGCCGCATCGATGCGGAACCAAACGGCGTTGATATCGTGTTGCAAGTCTTCTTCCAGATCCAACTTTCGCTTCAAAAAGCTTGCTCGGCCACTGGCATCGACAACCCAGCGAGACTCAATCGTGTGCTCTGAACCGTTTTGCGCATAAGTCAGGACGTGGTTGGATGGTTCGTCATCACTTGACGCCAACTGAACGTCGCGAATTCGCGCTTCGGACAGCAGGGTTGCCCCCATTTCTTCGGCGGACTGAGCCAAATAGTTTTCCAGTCTGCCACGATCAACTTGATAACTGGGGGCTGAAAAGAACGTGCTCCCGCCGACTTCTGTTCCTTCGGCCAACGACTGGTAGGCGTCTTTGAAAAAGAACCGCAAGCCAAACTTCGGCAACTGCTGATCCGTTAAGTGTTTTTTCAGTTGCAGTTCTTCTCCGAAATAATGCGCACCGATTTCGACGGTCGATTCGCCGACTTTATGCGCGGTTTCAGTAACCGGAAATTTGCGTTTTTCGATCACGGCGATGCGCGTTTTCGGATGCTTCATCAGCAACTGTCTGGCCAGCGTCAAACCGGCCAGTCCTCCGCCAAGTATCGCGACATCGAATTGGGTGTTTTGCGAGATCATTGACTGACCGTTTCAAGTTCTTGTTTGATGTGCTTGCTGATTTCCGTGATCCAGTAACGCTTCTTTTGGAACGGATAAGTCGGCAAGCTGATTCGATTGCGATGCCAATGTTGGTTGAACGTCGAAAAGTTAGGATTGGCACCGCCAACGTAAACCCGTCCCAAAGCGTTCAGCATCGAATTCGTGGCATCGTGGTTAGCGTCAAGACTGGGTAGTAAGGTGCCAGCACTATTGGGCAACAGTTTTGTTGCTTCGTCGTTGCTATCAACTGGCGATCCCATTTGCAGGAGGTAGTCGCAATTGAGTTCGCCCATTGCCGCTGTGGACTCATCAAGCATTGTTGGGGCAAGGCAATGCTGACGCCAGTAGCTTCCGCCAAGTGAGAGGTGAACCGGAACGATGGTCCCGGTGACGCTGCAAACCAATGGAATGTTGGGCGGATAAAAATTCAGCTTGTCCGCAAACGCTTCAAACTCGTCCAACGCCTTTTTCGCATCGTCACTGAGCGCCGACTCGTCGCCAACAGTCTGAGTGGATCCGATTGCATCGATGACATTTTCACGCTGGGCAACCAGAGCCATCGCGTCTTTGAAACAAAGCCCGCCGGCTACGTAAGCGGCGGTGTATTGACCGACGCCAAATCCCGCAGCGGCATCGGGTTCGATTCCCCATTGCGTCCACAACGTTGCCAAACCTGCTTGCAGTGCGAACAAGTGGACGTCACTTACAGGGGGTGAATCATCCGTGCCCATCATCCAATCCTGCAACGATTGGTGCTGCGGAGACTGCTCGGCCAACCTTTGATCAAATTCGGCGATCAGGCTGCGAAAAGTTGGTTCTGCGGCAAACAACTGGCGAGCAGGCTTGACGAAGCTGGCAGAATCGCTTCTTGAGTCACCGGTAAAGGCCCACCCGATTTTTGGATCGGCCTTACTATGGCCTTGCGAGATCCCTTCGATTGATCGTTGGGGTTTGCCGTTGGAGTGTGCCGTTCCATTGGATGTCGAATCGCCCGTGTGACCAGATAACTGGTGGCCGGATGACTGGCTATCAAGGAAATCGCCCAATTTTTCGAGTGCTTCATCGATGCTTTGAACCGTCAACGTCAACCGGTGTTCGTGATGTCGACGACCGCTGGCAGCCGTATGGCACAAATCAGCAAGTTGGACGGTAGGATTCTGCCGAATGAAACTGCTGTAGTCCGAAACCAGTTGCGTAAGTGCGTTTTCGGTGCGAGCACTTAAGACGAGTAGTTCTGCTTGGCGACCTGGCAAGTCCTGTACTTCCGTTGGCGCGTCTTCAGGCGCCGAACTCAACACGATATGCGCGTTCGTTCCAACCAATCCGAGCGCCGTGATACCGGCTCGGCGCACTTCTGTTTCGGGCCACGGTGTTGGTTCAGTGACGACTTTTACCGGCATTCGCTTCCACGCGATGTGCGGACTTGGGTTGTCAAAATGAGCTTGCGGTGGAATCACTCCGTGATGGATCGCCAGCACGGTCTTGATCAGTCCCGACACTCCGCCGGCTGCTTCCAAATGGCTGATGTTGGCTTTGACGGAACCGACCAACAAAGGCTCGTCCGGCTTTCGTCCTTTTCCGTACACGCCCGCCGCCGCGCCAAGTTCCATCGGATCGCCGTACTCGGTTCCCGTTCCATGGGCTTCTAGATACTGAACTTGTGACGGCGCGATCCCGGCGTCCTTCAGCGCGCCGTTAATCGCGCGTGTTTGCGCTTTGCCGCTGGGCGAAGTGATTCCGCCGCTGAATCCGTTGTGCACAACTGCTCCGCCGCGAACGACCGCCATGATGCGGTCGCCATCGCGCTGGGCGTCGGCAAGTCGTTTCAAAACCACGACGCCGCAGCCTTCGCCGCGACCGAATCCGTTTGCGTCAGCCGAGAATGATTTGCAACGCCCATCGGGTGAAAGCAAACCAGCTTTGGACATCAACAACGAATTGACCGGAGCCAAAATCGCATTCACACCGCCAGCCAAAGCCATGTTGCAATTGCCATCTTGCAAGCTGCGCACTGCCTGAAACAAAGCGACCAGCGAACTGCTGCTGGCGGTATCGACCGCGATGCTTGGCCCTTCGAATCCGAACACGTAACTGATACGGCCGACACCCGCGCTGTGCGAAAGCCCCGCGCCCTGAAATTCTTTGATGACATCCATATCGTCCATCGTGGGAATGAACGCGTAGTCTTGTCCCATGATGCCCATGAACACGCCGACATTGGTATCAGCAAGCGGTTGTGGCGAAATCCCGGCGTCTTCTAAAGCTCGGTAGCTGTTCTCCAGCAGCATTCGATGTTGCGGATCAATCCAGCACGCTTCCTGATCGGAGATGTTGAAAAACGCTGCGTCAAAATCCGCGATGTCATCCAAGAACCCGCCTTCGCGAGTGTACATTTTCCCCGGCTCGCGATCCGCGCTATAAAACTGATCCATGTCCCAGCGATCGGCTGGAATCTCGCGCACCGAATCGACGCCGTTCATCAAGTTGTGCCAAAACTCGTCAACATTGTTCGCGCCGGGAAACCGACAACTCATTCCGACGATCGCCACGTCTTCGCGAACCCGCACCGGCTGCTGAGCAGAATCCGTCGGAGCAGCCGTTTCTGCTTTCGCGTCGCCGTCTGATTGGCTGGTGACCAATTCCAAAACGTAATCAGTGATCGCGTCGATCGTTGGATAATCGAACAACATGGTCGGGCCAACGGCAAACTGATCGCCCAGCATTTGTTGCAACTCGGTGCCGAACTCGACCGCCATCAGCGAATCGAGCCCCATTTCGATCAGCGGCCGATCGGTTTCGGGCGAATCGGGCGTCGAAAGGATGCCTTGCAAAGATTGTTGAACCGTAGTCAGCAGCAATTCTCTTTGGGCTGGCCCGCGAAGCCGTTTCAATCGACTGACCAATTCCGAATCGCCCATCGATGATTTGCGTGAACCTGCGGCCAGAGCATCAAGCATCGCAGGCGACTCGCCGCCCATCCCCATTCGCATCCGCTGCCATTGGACGTCCATCACGGTCGCTTGGACAACATCGCCAACGAGCATTTTCTCCATCGCCGAGTGCGCTTCGGAAATCGACAGCGGCGTGATGCCTTGCAAGGCCAACCGCTTGATGATCCGCTCGTCGTCGGCCATCCCTTCGGTCCACGGTCCCCAGTTGATGCTGGTCGCAGGCAAACCAAGTGAACGCCGTTGCCAAGCCAATCCGTCCAAGAACGCGTTCGCCGTCGCATAGTTACTTTGCCCGGGCGACCCGAGAACCGAAGCGGCCGACGAATAGAGAATAAAGAAATCAAGTTCAAGCGTCTTCGTGAATTCGTGCAGCAAGCTGGCACCAGCGACTTTGGGAGCGAGCACTTTTTCGAAACGTTCCCACGTCTGGTCCGCGATCAAACCGTCATCCAAAACACCTGCCGCGTGGATGACTCCCGAAAGTGGATGAAGATCATTGCCGAATCGTGAAAACATCTGTGCGACGTCTTCTCGCACAGACAAATCGGCGGAATGAACAATCACATCGCAGCCAGATTGTTTGATCGAATCAATAAACTCCTGAGTCGCTTCATCGGGCGAACGTCGCGAAACAAGCACGACTTGCGTGGCCCCTTTTTCGGCCAGCCACTTGGCAGCTTGCCGTCCCAACATTCCCAAACCGCCGGTAATCAGGTAACTGCCATCTGGGTTTGCGGCGAATGCAGTACCGGCTCGCGACTTGGCGGCCGTCCGCTTCATCCGTGGAACCATGAACTGGCCGTCGCGAATGAGCCACTGATTGTCACGCGTTTCGGTAAGCAGAATTTCCACGACCGCAGCGGTCGTTTCAGGCTTCGAACATTCCGCCGACGCGAGGTCGATCAAGCGGCAACGAAATTCAGGCTGCTCGGCCCCGATGACTCGCCCCAGTCCCCAATACTGAGTTTGATCCGCTGTGACGGTCGGTTCGTCCCCAACCGAAATCGCGTCAGCCGTGATCAGTTGCAATCCGCATTCGATTCGCCTTTGGCCTCGATCTGTAAGCGTCGAAATCAGATTCAGCAAACCAGTGCAAACTTTCTCGCTTTGCGAATGCTGGCCCGCTGTGATCCAAGCGATTCCTTCGGGCGCGAACGGCTTATCGCCGGTCGACAATCGATCAAAAAGCGACGTCCAGTTCTCAAGCGATTCGCCGCCCATCGAAAATTGCGATTCCCCAACTTCCTGCAACTCACCGGCTGACCCAAGGTGAAGCTGAACGACTGAATGCCCCTGCTTTTTCAAGCCAGCAGTTAAATCTGCTGGCAAGTTCGGCGCGTCCACACCGTCGTCGTGTCCGTGTACGATCAACCAAGTCTTCGCGCCGGTGCTGGCAGCGGGCAGACGGAATCGTTCCCAATTCAGTTCGTAAATCAACCGCTCGGCACCACTTCCGCTCATCTGTCGCAGCGCTGCGATGCTAACTTGTTGTACTTTCAGGTCATCGATTTCCGCGACGACGTCACCGGTTTCGCTGAAGAGAACCAAGTCGGCGGTCCGAATCTTGCCTTCATTTTGTTTCCAGCGTGCATGGCACCAGACTTCATTTTCGATCGCTTGGAAACAACGGACTCGTCCAATTCCGACGGGCAAGAACAAATGGCTGTCGTCTTCACGCAGCAAACCAACCGCAAGCGAATGCAGGGCACCGTCTAGCAACGTCGGCGGAATCGAAAACCCGCGAACGTCACCGTTTGTCTGCAAGTGCGCAAGGACTTCCGTCTGTGAATATCGCAACGAATCGATCGTTTGAAACTTGGGGCCGTAGTTCAACCCAAGCTGCGACATCTTTTGATAAAAGTCCGCCGGCGTTGCCGACTCGCTGCAAGCCGACTCCAATGCGGATCGATCAATCGTCTCGGGACGCGAGTTTTCACCGGCAACGATTTTTCCGGTAAAGTTACGAGCCCAAGTTTTTGCATCGGCGGGCGACGAAAAGACTTCGATTGTTTGCTGGTCTTCTGATTTTCGAACAACCGTCTGCAGGCTGGTCCGCGATGTCGGCCTGAGCGGTTGTTCGAAGACGACATCGGTGATTGAATCAGAACCCGCCGCCGCGAGCGCCATTTCAACGTAAGCCGCTCCCGGCAAAACAACGCTGCCCATCACTTCATGGTCGGGCAACCACGGCGGACTGTCGACATCGACAAAACTTTCGTAGCGTGATTCGTTTTCAACACCGGCCAGCGAAACTTGGCTGCCAAGCAACGGATGTGCGGTGTGATATTGAGCATGAAACGCCTTGGGTTTATCTGGGCCCCAAAAACGGCGACGCTGAAACGGATACGTCGGCAGCAGGACGCGGCGTCGATCTTGATCGGCATACATCGCTTCGTAGTCCGGCGTCACTCCTTGGACGTACAACTGCCCGATGGCTTTGAGAATCGATTCGTTGTCGTCCGCGTCTTTCTGTAGACAACTGATCAACGTGCCCGGCGGTCGCGTCCAATTGGCGGCCGCCATTCGTGTCAAAACAGATTGCGGGCCAAGTTCGACGATGACTTGGCAACCCATTTCCTGAGCTGCTTCGATGGCGTCGGAATATCGGACCGCTTCGCGAATGTGACTGGACCAATACTGACCGTCAAGCTTCGCGTCCACTTCAAGCGGTTTTCCGGTCACGTTGCAGATCAGTGGCAAGCGAGCTGGACTGAACGCAATCGAATCAGCCACCTGCGCAAACGGCTGCAGCGCGGGTTCCATCAACGTCGAATGAAAAGCATACGACGTTGTCAGCGCCTTGGTGCGGATTCCACGTTCAGCAAACTTTGCTTCGACGGTCTCGATAGCCGATTCGGGACCGCTGACAACAATGTGTGTGCCGTTGAGTGCTGCAAGCGAGACGTCGCCTGCCGACTGAATCTCTTTTTCAACTTCTGTTTGCGGAGCGAATACGGCAAGCATCCGTCCACCCGATGGCAATTCGCCGATCAACCGTCCGCGATGACCGATCAAATGCAGGCCGTCTTTCCACGACATTATTCCGGCGACACATGCTGCCGCGTATTGGCCGACGCTGTGCCCCAACACGACATCGGGCTGGATCCCCCACGACTGCAGCAATTTTGCCAATCCCATTTGGACGGCAAAGATCGCGGGCTGAGTCCACTGCGTTTGGTGAATCTTTTCCGTATCGGAAAACAAAACGTTCTTTAGCGATTCGCCGCGTGAATCTTGGATTCGCTGTTCGCAAAAATCGATCGCGTCGCGAAACACCGTTTGGTTGTCATACAGTGCACGCGACATGCCGACGTACTGAGATCCTTGGCCGGTGAATTGCCAAGCGATCTTGGGAGTTCGGCGACCAGCGCCCAGAAATGCCGAATCGTTGGGCGCGTCGCGAGCGACAAGCTTCAAATTCTGAATCGCTTCTTCACGGCTAGCTGCCACAACCGCGGCGCGGTGTTCTAAATGCGTCCGTCCAATTGCAGTCGTGTAGGCGATATCTGACAAGTTGTTGGACGCGTCGGTTGAAACCGTTTGAGCGTATTGCTCGGACAACACTCGACGTGCTTCTTCGTTTTTGGCGCTCAATACGAACAATTTCGCTTGTGCAGTTGGGCTTGTCGCGCCCGATTTCGTGTCAGGCGTCTTGCCGGGTGCTTCGATGACAACGTGGGCGTTGGTGCCGCTCATGCCAAAAGCGCTCACGCCCGCGATCTGCCGCTCTGCTTGAGGCCACGGAGTTTCGTTTGTCAAAACCTTGACAGGGATTTTGTCCCAAGGGATGTGCGGATTGGGTGTTTCGAAATTCAGTTGCCCCGGGATCTTGTTGTGTTGAATCGCCAGCAGGACTTTGATCAGACCCGCCATTCCGGCGGCCGCTTCCAGGTGTCCGATGTTGGTTTTGACCGAACCGAGAAGCAACGGATTGTCCGAGGAACGGTCTTGAGCCAAAGCCGCAGCCGCGGCTTGCATTTCGATCGGATCACCAAGCTCCGTCCCCGTTCCGTGAGCTTCCAGGTACGACACTTCGTTGGGGTCGATGTTGGCGCGTTGCAACGCTTGGCGAATGACTTTTTCTTGCGCCTTGGGATTGGGCGCTGTCAGGCCGCTGCTGAATCCATTGTGACCGATCGCCGAACCACGAATGATCCCCAAAATGGGATCGCCCGATTGCTGAGCATCTGACAACCGACGCAGTGTGAGGACGCCGCAACCTTCGCCACGCAAATAGCCATCGGCTGCCGCGTCGAATGCCCGCGACTGACCGGTTGGCGAAAGCGCTTTCAGCTTGCAAGTTAGAATGTTGGTGGTCGGCGAACAAATTGCGTTCACGCCGCCAACCAGTGCTCGATCACAATCGCGTCGCTGCAAACTTTGGATGGCCAAATGTAACGCGACCAAGGACGACGAACACGCTGTATCGACGGCAACACTGGGGCCTTGCAGTCCCAGATAGTAGGCCAGTCGCCCACACAGAAAACTACCCGCCGCACCGGTCGCGATGTAGGGATTCAAATTGAGAAACGAATCGCTGGCTTCGTTTTGATAATCGTTGTGCATCCATCCGACGAAAATCCCGGTGTGCTCGCCAATCTTTTCCGCTGTCCATCCCGCGCGTTCCAGTGCTTCATAGCCGACTTCCAAAAGCAATCTTTGCTGCGGGTCGACCCAAGTCGCTTCGCGCGGCGAGATCCCAAAGAACTCGGGGTCCATCAAATCCAGGTTGTCTAAAAAGACGCCGCGCCGCGCGTACATCTTTCCTGGAAACTCGGGGTCGTCATCGTGAAAGGCATCCAGATCCCAGCGGTCGTCTGGAATATCGCTAACTTCGTCGGTCTGATCGACCAAAGATTGCCAGAAAGCCTCTGGCGTCCGAGCGCGACGCGGAAATCGGCACGCCATCGACACGACCGCGATTGGTTCGCCGCCCAAAGATTGGGCGTCCGCAAGTTGCTGTTTCAACTCGCGGATTTTCAACAACGCTTGTTTGTTGGGCGAAAGTGGTTGGGGCTGGTTGGTCATTCGATTCAATAAATGCGATTAAACGTCAAGCTCTTTCATCAACTCTTCAAGCGCCTGTTGCTCGGTCATGTTGGCGACTTCGATTTCGAAACCCTTTGAAGCGGCATTGCCGTCCATCTTGGGTTTTGCGGGAACGGAATCAGAGGCGGGGGCGGTGGCGGATGATTCGTCTGGCGACAGCGTTTTGGCCAAGTAATCTCCCAGATCACAAATCCGGGGCTGGTCAAACACGAGTGTCGCTGGAATCTCCAGCTCCGATCCGGCTTCGACTTGAATCTGGGAACTCATTTCCACGATCATCAACGAATCTAAACCGGCATCCAGAAATCGGGTTTGAGGGTCGGGAAGTTCATCCGATCCCGTTATCGCTTGAACAAGCTTTTGCACAAAGTTGACGGCAACCTCCTGTCGACTGGCACAGTAGGACTGAGTCAACTGCTTGCGCAATGTCGGCGCGACCGTGGTTTTGGGCACGGAAACAACAGGAGAATCAGAATGGTCGCTTGGCAGCGGATTGGATGGCTGAATTACGTCCAATTCGATTTCTCGCAAGCGAGTTTTTAGGATCTTGCCGGATGGGTTGCGCGGCAGCTCTTGGACGAATGTGATTTGCTGCGGGACTTTATAGTTGGCTAGGTTGTCTTGGGCGTATTGTTTGATTTGGTCAGTCGCTTGGTCAGGGGAATCGCTTTGAGTGGGAACGATAAAGGCGATTACTTTTTCACCAAACACTTCGTCGGGCTTTCCCACCACGGCGGCCTGCGAAACAGCAGGATGATCCAGCAACACACGTTCGACTTCGGCCGGGTAAACTTTTTGGCCACCGACCGAGATCATGTCTTTGACCCGATCAACGATGTAAAAGAATCCGCTTTCATCCATCCGGCCAATGTCACCAGAATGAAACCAACCGTCTTTGATCGCCGCAGCGGTGTCTTCGGGTCGATTCCAATAACCAAGCATCACGTTGGGTCCGCGAATCGCGATTTCGCCCAACTCGCCCGGCGCACAAGTCGCAGCGGTTTCTGTGTTGACGATTTTCATCTCCACGTTGTCGATCGGGGTGCCAATCGAACCGGGCGTGAATTTTATCCGGTGGTTGTAGCTGGCGAAGGGCGAAGTTTCGGTTAACCCGTAGCCTTCGTTGATCGGTAAGCCGAACTTTTCTTGCCAACGACGACCGACTTGGATCGGCAAAGTCGCTGCGGCAGAGAAACAGTACGAAACGCTTTGCAAGTCAGCTTTCTGGCAGCGTTCGTGGAACAACTGAAACATCATCGGCACGCCGTAAAGCTGAGTGATTTGTTCGTCAGCGATCAGTTTTTTCGATTCGGCGGGATCAAATTTTCGTTGCAAAACCAGCGTGGCTCCGACATTCAATGCCGAATTCAATAATGCGTTTTGGCCAAAACAATGAAATAACGGCACGGCCAACAGGATTCGATCATCCGGCTGCATGTTGCACAAATGATTGAACGCGTGAACGTTGGACCGCACGTTTGCGTGCGACAGCGTGGCGCCTTTGGCAAATCCCGTTGTGCCAGAGG
>CAZZDZ010000154.1:10471-13076 GCA_964652675.1 uncultured Pirellulaceae bacterium | reverse complement strand
AGCAAGTTGACGATGAAATATCCCGCTGTGCACATGATGGAACCTGGCGCACGTGGCGAGATTCTCTCCATCGCATTCTCCAGTGCCGGCCAACACCAAGACGCAGGTGCCAAATTGGTTCACGCGGCTCCCAACACGACCGGCCAAATCGTCAGCAAGAGTATCAGCAAGAACGGTGGACGCGGTAGCTATCGCGGACTTGTTCGTGTCGAACCCGGTGCGCATGGCAGCAAGAACAGTGTCGTTTGTGACGCGTTGATTTTGGACCCCGAAAGCCGCAGCGATACTTATCCGTACATCGAAGTGCTGGAGCAGGATTGCCAGATCGGACACGAAGCCAGCGTTTCGCGAATCGGCGAAGAGCAAATGTTTTACTTGCTCAGTCGCGGTCTGACCGAACAAGAAGCCAGCACGATGATCGTGAACGGTTTCATCGAACCGTTGGTCAAAGAATTGCCGATGGAATACGCGGTCGAAATGAACCGCCTGATCCAACTGCAAATGGAAGGCAGCGTGGGCTAACCGCTTTCGCGCCAATCGTGAGCGGCAAGGCGTCAGTCGCCGATAACCGCAATCTCTCAAATCACAACTAGCGGACAGCCGTCCGCTGCTATGACTTCGACAAATAAATGACTCAAACAATCACACAACAATTTGACGCCGCTGGATTCGAAGCGTTTTTAGAATCGCTCAACGAACCACAGTGGCTGACAGATCTTCGACAAGAAGCGTTCTCGCACTCAGAAGCGATGGGAATGCCGGAGCGTCGACACGAAGAATGGATTCGCACGGACATCCGCGTTTTTCAATTGAAAAAGTATGGATTGCCAGCGTTGTCCGACCCGGAGGTGGCTCCCAAACCGCAGTTGAAAGACGGCGTCGATTTGGGCGGCAGCATCGAAACGGCTGACAGCTACTTGATCAGCGAAACACTTGACCCAGAACTTGCCGACAAAGGCGTCATCTTCGGCGACCTTTCGCGTCTAAGCGAAGAGCACGGCGACCTGATTCGCGAACACTTGTTTACAGCGTTCGATCCGGACCATGACAAGTTCGCGGCGCTGCATGCGGCGTTTTGGTCGGGCGGTCAATTCTTGTACGTGCCGCGTGGTGTGGTCATCGACAAACCGCTGCACATCGGTTCGATGATGTCCGACGGCGGTACCGACACAACGCACGTGTTGATCGTCTTGGAAGAAGGCGCTCAGGCGACCGTGTTGCACGAATCCAATAGCACGACGGTCGACGCAGGCGGTTTGCATTTGGGTGCGGTTGAACTGATTCAAAAAGCAGGATCGAACTTGCGTTACGTTGACCTGCAGCAGTGGGGTCACAAGACCTACCACTTCTCGCAGGCCAAAGCCATCGTTGGTCGTGATGCCAACTTGCAGTGGACCATTGCTGCGATGGGCGCGGGGCTTGCCAAAGTCAACCAGAGCGTGGACTTGGTCGGACCCGGAGCGGATAGCCAAGTCAACGGTGTGATGTTCACCGAGGGACGCCAGCACTTGGCATTTCATACTCAGCAGTATCACCGGGCTCCAAGTTGCCACAGTGATTTCTTGTACAAATCGGCTCAGCAAGACAAGAGTCGCACGGTTTGGCGAGGCATGATCAAAGTCGACAAGGACGCGCAAAAGACAGACGGCTATCAGCGAAACGACAACTTGGTACTGTCCAACGCTTCGCGTGCCGATTCGATCCCAGGATTGGAGATCGAAGCGGACGATGTGCGTTGCACACACGGCAGCACAACATCAAAGGTAGACGAAGAACAAATCTTCTACGCACAATGTCGCGGCTTTACTCGCAACGAAGCCACGCGAATGATTGTCAGTGGATTCTTTCAGCAGATTTTCGACCGGATTACAATTGATAGTGTGCGTGACGCGCTGGGCGCGGCGATCGCAACAAAAGTTCGCGAGTACGAGTGAGCGTTGGTCGAATTAACCGACCGCAAAGCGTTAGCATCCGGTTCTAACCCACAATCCTTGTTGCCACCTTCGGTGTGGTAACGAGGGCAAAAGGTTCCAAACAAACCGTCCAAAACAAAGGAACACACAAATGGCACTTGCCGAAGACAAAGTACGCGAAGCACTCAAGCAAGTCATTGATCCGGAACTGTACGTCAATATCGTCGACCTTGGATTGATTTACGTCGTTGAAGTTGGCGAAGAAAAAGAAGATGGGCGACATGACGTAAATATTGAAATGACGATGACTAGTCCTATGTGCCCAGCAGGCCCCCAGTTGGTTTCTGGCACAAAAGGGGCCGCCGAGGGTCTCGAAGAAGTAGACGTTTGTGATGTAAAAGTCGTCATGGAACCGGCTTGGACACCAGATTTAATGACCGACGAAGCCCGCGACCACCTGGGAATCTTCTAAACTATCTCGGTGGCGCTCTAAGCGCCCATTTCCACGAAAAGTTGTTCTGCGAAAGGCTGTCCAGCGAAAGCTGTGTTGGCACCTTCGCGCTTGTTGTTGGTTTCCTCGTTCGGGGTATGCGATGCGCATCTTTGTAGGTGAATACGTTTGCGGTGGGGGTCTTGCCGACCAAGCCATCGACGACATCCCTAAATGTCTTCGGATGGAAGGCAAGGCGATG
>CAZZDZ010000154.1:0-10371 GCA_964652675.1 uncultured Pirellulaceae bacterium | reverse complement strand
GCGTTGGCATCGCGGGCGATTGCCGCGATGCCGCCAACAGCCAGAGGCTTTGTCGGGTTGGATTTGTTACTGGGCGAACGCCCCAGCGAAGACTGCGTGATCGAAATCAATCCGCGTTTGACAACATCCTACGTAGGACTGCGACAGATGATCAAAGGCAACTTGTCAGCCAGATTGTTTGATTTGGAAACCGGCCCCGTCAAATGCAACGTCCAAACGGATGCCGTCCGCTGGACATCCGACGGTCAAGTTTCGGTCGATGACGCAGTGGCAGACCACGCGTGAAAGAGATCGTCGGAGTCGACATCGGCGGCGCGAACCTAAAGTACGCCAGCGCCAACGGCCGCGCTCATTCGCGTTTCTTTCCGATGTGGCGTCAGCCGGAATCACTTTGTGATTCCCTGATCAAAGACCTCCAAGAGTTTGGATCGATCGACTCGCTAGCCGTCACCATGACCGGTGAACTGGCTGACTGTTTTATCGACCGGCAAATGGGTGTGAAACACATCGTCGATCACACACAGCGCGCCGCAAAAGCGTTGGGGATAAATGATGTTCGCTTTTACGCGGTGGACGGTGTTTTTTACGACGGCAAATCAGCGGCCGAAAAAACAGACCTCATCGCAGCTTCCAACTGGCACGCATTAGCCAGCTACGTCGGTCGCGAAATCGCCGCCGATGCACTGTTGATCGACATCGGAAGTACGACGACGGATGTGATTCCAATCGCCAATGGCAGCGTGGCCACAACGGCGCAAACCGACTACGACCGACTTTCCGAAGGCAGTTTGGTCTATGTAGGCTGTCGCCGAACGCCTGTTTGCAGTTTGGTAGACAAGCTGACCTATTGCGGGCAAACTTCGTCAATCATGAACGAATTCTTCGCGACAGTCGACGACGCGCGATTAGTACTCGGAACGATTTCGGACATGCCTGATGATTTGGATACCGCAGACGGCAAACCACGAACGGCTGAATTCGCAGCCAATCGACTCGCCCGCATGATCGGTTTGGATCGTCGATCCGTCGGCGTCGAACAATCGCGAGAGCTGGCCGAACAAATTGTCGATGCGTTGCGAAAAACCATCGCAGACGCAGTACGGCAACAAGAGTCATCGGTGATCGTTGTCAGCGGACATGGCCCCGATCTGCTTGCGGTTTCTAACGACCAGCAAGTTCAAACACTTGCAGATAAACTTGGCGATCAAGTGTCACGAAGCGCACCGGCGTACGCGGTTGCACGACTGATGGGCAAAACTCAATGACTCGCCGCGATTTCACCGTGACTTCACCTGGGCTACCTTACCGTCATTGCATCAGCAAAAATAGAATCATTCGTTTCTTGGATCGGTCTGCATCATGCATCTCAACCACTTTTTCTGTTTCCTTGCGACTTTGTTGCTTGTCGCTACCGGGTGTGGCGAATCGAATCCGTCGCAGTCTCGTTCGGAGACGACTAACCCGACAGCGACCGCGAAAATCCAGTTGAACTGGAAAGCAGAATCTGAACACGGCGGCGTCTATCAAGCTTTAATCGACAGCAGCTACGAAAACCTTGGCTTGAGTGTTGAAATTCAGCCCGGCGGACTGAAGTCGCCGATTGGTCCTGAGTTGCAATTAGAACGTTGCCAATTTGCAATCGCGAACGCTGACGACGTCGTTTTGCTTCGCAACGAAGGGGTGGATGTCGTTGCCGTGTTGGCCGCGATGCAAAACCATCCTCGATGCATCATGGTACGTGCCGACAGTGGTGTCGATTCGCTACAGGATCTTGCGGGCAAGACGTTTCAACATGGTCCTCGGCCGTTCGTTGAATTCATGCGCAGCAAAGGGTTGCTAGCCGATGTCAAAGAAGTGCCATACCACGGATCGATCGCGCAACTTGTCGCCGACCCCAATGTGGTCATGCAAGCGTATTCGTCGTCGGAGCCGTTGCTTGCCCAAGAACAGGGCGTCGACGTCAAGTCATTGATGGTCAGCGATTTGGGATTCAATCCCTACAGCAGCGTGCTGGTCACGACGGGAAAACTGATCGCAGAGCGACCTGATTTTGTGCGGAAATTTGTCCAGGGCACGCGGCTTGGATGGCACTCGTACTTGAAAGATCCATCCCGGGGCAATCAGGGAATCCTGGATGCTAACAAGCAGATGACGGCAGAAGCACTTTCTCGCGGGATGGGTGAACTGCGTTCACTGGCCATGCCCGACGGCCTGCCAATCGAAGAAGTCGGCACGATGTCACACGTTCGCTGGGAAACGCTGGTTGGACAGCTCGTTGATTTGAAGTTGGTCGATGCAGAAAAAGTGACAGCGTCGCAGTGCTTTACAACCGAGTTCTTGGAGTAATCTGTTTGGTGGCTATTTGCGAGCCATTTCCGCTTTAAGAATTTGCCCGGTTCGACTCTTTTTTACTCGTGAAACTTCTGCTGGTGTTCCGCAGGCCACAACGTTGCCACCTTCCGCGGCGGCTCCCGGGCCGAGATCAATCAGATAATCGGATGCTTGCATCAGCAAGGAATTGTGTTCAACAACAATCAACGTGTGTCCATCGACCAGCAATGCATCAAAGCAATCGACCAGTCGCACAATGTCTGCAAAGTGCAATCCCGTCGTCGGTTCGTCCAAAATAAACAACGTTCGCTTGCGCTTCGCCGACGCCAAGAACGCCGCCAGTTTCAATCGCTGGCCTTCGCCGCTGCTGAGCGTTGTAGCGGCTTGTCCCAACGCGATGTATTCCAAACCAACATCGATCAAACGCTTCAGCCGAGCCTGAACTTTGGTCTGTCCGCGAAAGAATCCGAACGCTTGCCGGGTCGTCATTCCCAATACTTCAGCGATATTGCGATCACGAAATTTCACATCCAAGATTTCATCGCGATAGCGTGTTCCGCGGCACGTGGGACATGTCATCGATACGTTTGCCAAAAACTGCATATCGATCTCCAAGACACCGGCGCCTTCGCAATTGGGGCACCGGCCAACTTCACTGTTAAACGTAAAATGAGTCGGTGTGAAGTTGCGGGTCTTGGCATCGATCGTTGCCGCAAACACTTTGCGAATCGGATCAAATGCTTTGACGTATGTCACCGGGCAACTGCGTGCGCTACGGCTGATGGGTGACTGGTCGATCAACATGCAATCCTCGAACTGACTCAACCCGGAGATCGAATCGTAAGGCAGCGGTTTGGTCGCGTCGCCATTCTTGCGTTGCCGGATCGCTGCGTACAAAGTGTCTTGCACCAAGCTACTCTTGCCACTGCCGGACACGCCCGTCACCAAGCACAAAACACCAAGCGGAAATTCGACGTCTATGTTTTTTAGATTGTGGCCGCTCGCTCCGGTCAATTTCAGTGTTCCGCGAGCATTGGATCGCGGTTCATGGCCTCGCAAGCTCCATCCGCGTTTTCCTGACAAGAACTGGCCCGTGATGCTGTCCTTGTCTTTGAGCATCGCCTTGGGCGTGCCCTCGAAAGTCACATTGCCGCCGGAAACTCCCGCCGCTGGTCCAATTTCAATGACGCGATCAGCCATTTTGATCAGCGTTTCATCATGCTCGACCACAATCACGGTGTTGCCACGATCCCGCAATCCGATGATCGCTGCGGAAAGCTGCTGAACATCGGTCGGATGCAACCCTGCGGTTGGTTCGTCCAAAACATACAACATGTTTAACAGGCTGCTGCCAAGCGCGGACGTCAACGCGACTCGCTGCGTTTCGCCGCCGGACAACGTCCGCAGCGTCCGATCAAACTGCAAGTAACCAAGGCCGACTTGTTGCAAATATCCGATTCGATCACGAATCTGCGTCAAAGGTTCCGCAGCAATCTTTTTCTCTCTCGCCGGCAGCTTCAGTTTTTTAAAAAACGCTTCGGCCTCGTCAGCCTGCATCGTCAAGACATCAGCGATACTGGATTCACCGATTTTGTATGCGAGCGTTTCGGGTTTGAATCGTTTGCCGTCACATTCGTCGCACAATCGATAGCTGCGAAATCTGGACGCGAACACACGAACATGCATCTTGTACTTTTTTCGGTCTAGCCAAGCGAAAAAGCCATCCAAGCCGCCGAACTCACGTTCAGGAACACCGCGCTGAATGAGTTTCAGGTGTTTCTTTTTAAGCTTTTTGTAAGGCACATCGACAGGCAAGTCGTAATCGTCGGCCAGCTCCAACAGCTCATCCAACTCGTGCGAATACGCTGGCGTGTTCCAGCAAGCGATCGCGCCTTCTGCCAGTGACAACGACTTGTCGGGGACGACCAAGTCCATGTCAACGTCCACCAATTCGCCAAACCCTTCACATTTGGGGCAAGCTCCCAATGGATTATTGAAATTAAAAAGACGCGGCACGGGATCGGGGAAATCCAAATCGCAATCATCGCATCTGCGGTCACGACTGATTTGCCACACGTCCCAATCGCGACCATCGACCGCCATTGTTTTTGAACTCGCTGAATCCGAATCCACATTGGGTTCGCTTAGTACGATCGCACGCCCGTTGCCTTCGTACATAGCCGTTTCCAAGGACTCGGTCAGTCGCCCGAGTTCGGTATCTCCACTCAATCGATCCACCACAACGATGCACTGTGTTGCTTTGCGGCCGACCTTTTTTGCCAATGCGGTCCGGTCTGAATCGGACAAGTGAAACGTTTCGCCACCAACAATCAGTCGCACGTACCCTTCTTGTTGTAAACCCAGCAGGATCTCACTGGCTGCTTTTCGACTTGGTAACCACAGCGAAAAACAAATCATGCTGCGAGTTTTCAGACCCTGCATTTTTTCGGCAACCGTGGACGGGTCGTCGCTTTGGACTGGTTCACCGCAGCCGTTGCAAATCAGTTTGCTGGCTTTGGAAAACAGCAGTCGCAAATGATCAGCAATTTCAGTCGTCGTTCCTACCGTGCTGCGGTTGGTTTTTGATCCACCAGCCCGAGTAACCGCGATCGCGGGCGGGATGCCCAAAATTTGGTCGCAATCCGGTTTGTCCAAACGCTGTAAGAATTGACGCGTGTAAGCAGAAAAGCTTTCGATGTAACACCGTTGGCCTTCGGCGTACAGCGTATCGAGTGCAAGGGAAGTCTTTCCGCTGCCGGACAAACCGCAAATCGCAATCAACTTGCCTCGCGGAATATCGATATCGATATTTTGCAAGTTGTGAACGCGACAACCACGGACAGAAATGACGTCAGATTTCAACGCGATTGACTCACTTGTCCTTCAACTGACGCACTGCGTCTCGAGCCCGCGCCAAGAAATCGTTTTTCGGCTCGCCCGCTTCTAAAAAAATCGGAGCTCCAATCGTGATGCAACTCAGCAATGGAACAGGCAGGTATTCACCTCGCGGCAGGATGCGGTTGACGTTGTCGATATAGACGGGGACCAATTCCAAATCCGGTCGTTTCTTGCCGAGGTAATACAGCCCGCTTTTGAATTTGCCCATTTCTTCTTCGCCCGACGAACGACCGCCTTCGGGAAAGACAATCAACGAATACACGTCGCCCATCTGTTGAATCATGATATCGATCGGGCTACGGTGCACCTTGATGTCTTTGCGATCGATCAACAAAGCGTTGAAACTGCTGGCCATGTGGGGCTTGAGCCAACCTTTGGACCAATAGTCTTTTGCGGCAACGGGTCGAGTCACATTGCGTAGGTTTCGTGGCAGTGCGGACCACAAAACAACCGCATCCAGGTGGCTGGTGTGGTTGGCAAAGTAGATGCGTTGGCACGTGTCCGGCTGGCAATCGATCCAGCGCACGGTGAACCCGCTGAACAGTTTGGCAAGCGCGACAATGAAGTGACTGGTGAGCGTCATGAAACCAGTTTACCCGCCACATAGTCGACTGCGAAGGGACGGGTTGGTGAAAAGTAGCCGTTGATGTCCCGGAAATGTAACCAAACGAATCGTGGATCGTTCGGGTGACTTTCCGTTGGTCGAATTCGGTTACGATCTTAATCACGACACCTTGAAGATTTTTCGGTCGGGCTACGTCTCTCGGAGAGAGACGGCTACTTTTGCTACGTAAACACTTTCTCGACGACTCGACCGTGGACGTCTGTCAAACGAAAGTCGCGACCTGCGTAGCGATACGTTAGGCGTTTGTGGTCGAAACCCATCAGCCGCAGTATGGTTGCGTGCAGATCGTGCACATGGACACGGTCTTGTACGGCTTGAAAACCGATTTCATCGGTCGCGCCGATCTTTTGGCCGCCTTTGACACCGCCGCCAGACATCCACATTGTGAACCCGTGGTGGTTGTGATCGCGACCATTCATCTTGCCGCTGTTGGCACCTTTTTTGGGCATTTCAACGACAGGCGTTCTGCCAAATTCGCCTCCCCAAATCACCAGCGTTTCATCCAGCATTCCTGATCGCTTTAGGTCTGCCAGCAGGGCTGCAATTGCTTGATCGACGTTCTTGGCGTTTCTGCGATGCCCGGTTTCCAAATCGTCGTGATTGTCCCATGGTTGCCCCGCGCCCGTGTAAAGCTGCACGTACCGTACGCCGCGTTCTACCAATCGTCTCGCAATCAAAGTTTGCCTAGCAAAGTCGCCGTCGCCATACATGTCCAATGTTTGGCGTGTCTCGCGCGTCACATCAAACGCTTCTGCCGCTTCGCTTTGCATTCGGTACGCCAGTTCAAACGATTCGATTCGTGACTCTAGTCGCGGATCAAACGGTCTGTCTTTTAAGTGCTGTTTGTTTAGCTTGGCCAACAAATCCAACTGCTGTCGTTGATCGCGCGGCGCGACAGACCGTGGACGAATGTTGTCGATCAGCTTGTCGACTTGTTCGTGGCTGGAATCAATGTACGTTGCTTGGTATTTGCCCGGCAGAAAACCGTTTTGCCAATTTTGTGATTCCTTGATCGGGTAACCTCCCGGGCACATCGTCACAAAAGACGGCAAGTTCTGATTCTCGCTTCCCAGCCCGTACGACAACCAAGATCCAACGCTGGGGCGAATCAACCGTGACTCGCCCGTATTCATCAACATCAATGATGGTTCGTGGTTGGGGACATCGGCACGCATCGAATGGATCATGCACAAATCGTCAACATGCGCCGCGGTCTTTTCAAACAACTCGCTCACATGAAAGCCGCATTCGCCATACTGTTTAAACTTGTAAGGCGTCTGCATCACGTTGCCGGTGGGCCGTTCGGTTTTCAGATTCCCTGTCGGCGCCGTCTTTCCATGAAAATCTGCCAACTTTGGCTTGAAGTCGAACGTATCAACTTGGCTGGGCCCACCGTTCATAAACAGGTGAATGACATGTTTTGCTTTTGCTGGAAAATGCAAAGCGACTTCGCCATTGGCCGCAATTGCCTCGCGAGAGAGAATGTCGCTGAGCGCAACAGTCCCCAATCCGGTACCACAGGCACGCAGGAGTTCACGTCGCGACAAGAGTTGATTGGCATTCATAGGCTGTTGACCGCTATTCTAATCGACAAAGGCAAACTCATTGCTCATCAATAATGCTTGGGCCAACTGGGCGAGCCGATCCAGTGGTTTGGTTGATTCCGGATCGAATGGGCCACTGAAATCTTTTACGCTATCGGCTTCAAAAACCCGGCCATCGTCGGCTGTCAGCTTGATCTGCGCTCGCCAGAAAAACGAATCGAACGAATCATTTTCTTGTGGCGATGCGACAAATTCCAAATACTCGCCCTTTTTTATCGTCGATTGAAGAGGTCCGTATGGCCGATTCGTTTTCTGTTGTTTGGATGCAAAAATGCGATGCTTACCCGACCATATCGCAGCATGAATTCCGTCACCTTTGTCGCCACGATGCCCAACCATTCCTATCACGCGAACCTTACCACTGGCCGGCGCCTGCCAACGTCGGACCACGCTGTTTTCGTTACCGCGACCGGGGTGGCCGTTCTCTTTGCCAAGGCTCGCGTAGGCTAACGATGATTTTGCCGGAAACTCCTTCGCCGCATGCCAGGATCCATCCGCAAAAACCGTCAGCGGAATGAACTTCTTTACTCTAAATCGGTCGTCAACCGCCGACGTTCCATAGGACCACAACGATCGAGGATCCGTCGTCGCTACCGTTTGGCCGACTTTCTGATTCAGATACGCGACCGAGATGGATTCTTCGCTCAAAGACGGTAGTCGGCCGAGCGTTTGAGTGAACAATTCCCGCGAGAGCGTTTTCGCATCTTTGGAAACGCTGCTGCGACGAACGTGTTGGGCTGTACGACGCGATAGCTCCGTTATCTGTTGGTCATTTAATAGAAACAACGCCTGCTGTGGAACCGTCGTAAAATATCTCAGCGGCGAATGCGCATCGGGGCTGGCAAAATCGAATGTGCGAAACAACGACGGCAGGTTTTGTCGGTTGACCATCGCGTAAATAGATCGGCGCGGACTGGGACTGCCCAAAGTGATTTCCACGGGTTCGCCGCCCATCCGACGATTCAGAAAACTTGACGTCACCAAAATCGAATCTCGCAACGACTCAAAATCTCGACGCCGACGATTGGCACGCGTTAACAGTTCATTGTTTGGATCCAAGTCGACCATTTCCTGCGTGGTTTGAGACGACTGCCGGTAAATGTCAGTCATCACGATCCGCCGCACCAAACGCTTCACGCTCCAATGTGTCGCAAAATCGGCCGCCAAGTCATCCAAAATCTTTGCAATGGCTGGCGGTTGCGTTCGAAACCCGAAATCGCTTGGTGAATCCACCAGCGGTTTGCCAATCAAATGTCCCCAAACACGATTGACCATAATGCGCGCAGTCAACGGATTGTCATCAGCGACGATTCGTTTCGCCAATTCCAAACGCCCGCTCCCGTCAGAAAACTGTGGTTCGCCAGCGCGCTGCAAACTGGTCAAGAACTGTCGCTTTACGACTGGGCCGCGATTGCCTTGCTGGCCGCGGACCAACACGTGCGTGTTCGATGGCTTGGCCTTATCGACCATCATCAACGGGCTTGCCCCGTCTTTCTTTTCTGCGCTGCTGTGAAAGACACCAGCCAACGAATAGTAATCCGCGGTGGGAATCGGATCGAATTTGTGGTCGTGGCATCTTGCACATGCGACCGTCATCCCAAGTAGTCCGCGCGTGATCACGTCAATCCGGTCATCGATGGTGTCCAAGCCATTCAAAAACCGACGTCCAATCGTCAAGAAACCCATCGCGTCCAGATTTCCGTGCTTGTTCGCGGCGTCAATGCGATCACCGGCCAACTGGTTCATGATCATTTGGTCATACGGCATGTCGGTCGCAAAGGCGCGAATCACCCAATCGCGAAATCGGTCGCTGCCTTTGATGCGACGTTCTTTGCCTCCGAGCGCGTAGCCAACCGTATCGGCATACCGGGCGACGTCCAACCAATGTCGCCCAAAACGTTCGGCAAAATCTGGTGACGCCAACAAACGGTCAACCAAGCGAGCGTAAGCGTCTGGCCGGTCCGAGCTGGTGAACGATCGGATTTGGTCGATGGCCGGTGGCAACCCGGTTAAATCAAAATACAGCCGGCGAACCAACGTTTCCGCAGACGCTTGCGGCGCTGTCTGGACACCTTTTTTCTTCGCCGCTTGCACCGCAAACGCATCCAATAAATCAGACGCCTTGCCAACACGCGGCACCTGTTTGGCAAACCTTGGTGCAACAAAAGCCCAGTGTGTTTTCGGGTCGCGATCTAACGGTGACGCAGGTTTTTCGACGATGCTACCCTTTCGTGGATCGGGCGCGCCCATCTTTATCCACTGCGATAACAACGAAATCGATTCATCAGACAGTTTCCCAGTCGGTGGCATTTGCAATTTGTTGTCGCGATAGTTGATCGCGCGAATCAGCAAACTTTTTTCAGGACGACCGGGCAACAAGGCGGGGCCCATCCCACCGCCTTTGAGAATGGCAGCGGCGGAATCAATCAGCAGTCCGCCTTCTGATTCGCCGGTCTCCTGCGAGTGACATTCGTAGCAATGGTCGATTAGTAGCGGACGTATTTTGGATTCAAAGAAATCCAACTGGTCCTTGGTGGGTTCGGCCGCTGTTGCCTGGGTCGACAGGGCGATGATGAACGCGAAAAGTAACCAGCCGAAGTTTTTTGTCTTCGCAACTGGATAACAATATCCACCCCAACCCAAACCGAATGTCTTGGGTTTGCGTCGGCGAAACGCATTGCTGGACAGAAAAAACATGGCGGGCATCAACGGCATCCGAGCCGATGGTTGATAGGAAGGCGGGGGCGAAACGGGCGTCACGCTGGATCTCCATCTTAACCGTGCCACCGGAAATCACGAAACGAGTTTTGGGTAAAACCGCTCTTCCAGATGACTTAAGTGAAATGGCAACCATTCTGGCCTTGTGTAAACACCGTGGCCAAGCAACTTTCGATTCCACTGCTGGTCAGTATC
>CAZZDZ010000153.1:0-13127 GCA_964652675.1 uncultured Pirellulaceae bacterium | reverse complement strand
TTAGAGCAGCGTCTACAAACAGATGTGAGTTTACTGCCGGAAACTAGGGTAGGTCAGGACTCGCTGGTTTCGATATGCGATGATCGAAAGAACGAATCTATTCAAAACAGCATCATTTAAGTGGGGAAGAAATTTGATTTGTGGCCTTTTCGCCCACTTCCTGAGCCCTTTGAGCCGATCTCGACCTACGCGATTGTGCGCATGGCGGGTATTCTATCGGGTTGCGAACATCACTTACCGTTTGCAGATCTACCTCAAGAAAAGAACGAAACCACACGGTTCGATGAGCAAGAAAGTCTATATCAAGACAGTTGGCTGTCAGATGAATGTCCTGGACAGCGAAATGGTCGTTGCCGATTTGAAACGCCATGGCTACAGCGTGGTCGATACGCCCGCCGAGGCGGATTGCCTGCTGTACAACACATGCAGCGTGCGCGAGCTTGCGGAAGAAAAAATCTACTCCGCGCTCGGCAAAGTAAAAAAGTCCAAAGAGACGCGGCCTGACAAAATCATCGGCGTCATGGGCTGCATGGCTCAGAAAGACCAAGAGATCATTTTTAAACGCGCTCCCTATGTCGACATGGTTGTCGGCCCTGGGCAATTGCACACGATTCCCGGGTTATTGGAAAAAGTTCAAGCTGGTGAAGGCCGGCAGATGGCCGTGTCGCTTTCTCGCAAAGGCGGATCGCAGGCGACGATTGCCCGTAGTCACGAAACGTTTGATCCGTTGCGTGATCCAACCATGCGTCCGACGCCGTTCCAAGCTTATTTGCGAATCCAAATTGGCTGCGACAAATTTTGCACCTACTGTGTTGTCCCCAATACACGTGGCCCCGAGCAAGGGCGATCGCCCACGCAGATTTTCAGCGAAGCGACCACATTGGCTCAGCAAGGCTGCCGCGAGATCACGTTGCTTGGCCAAACGGTCAACAGTTACAAGCATACCGCCGACGGCAAAACCACCGATTTGGCCGCGCTGCTAGAAAACTTGCACGAGATCGACGGGATTGATCGAATCAAATTCGTGACCAGCTATCCCAAGGACATGACCGAGCGATTGTTGACCACGATTCGTGACCTACCGAAAGTTTCAAAGTATCTGCATGTGCCAGCACAAAGTGGCAGCGATAGTGTTTTGAAACGGATGAAGCGTGGTTATACGGTCGGTGACTACATGGAAATGTTCGAGCGAATCGAAAACATTTTGCCAGACGCAACCGTCAGCAGCGATTTCATCGTCGGTTTCTGTGGCGAAACCGAAGAGGAATTCCAAACGTCCATCAAACTGGTCGAACGTTGCCGATTCAAGAATAGTTTCATTTTCCAGTACAGCGAACGTGCGGGCACCAAAGCGTTCGAACGAATGGAAGACGACATTCCGCGCGAGGTGAAGGCGCGACGCAACAACGAACTGTTGGCGGTTCAAGACGCTGTGGCCAAGGAAGACAACCAAAAACTGATCGGCGAAGTCGTCGAGGTTCTGGTCGAAGGTCCCAGCAAGAAAGGTCAGAAATCTGATCCTGAGCAAAGCGTTGTTCAGATGACGGGCCGCACGCATCGCGATCGAATTGTTGTATTTGACGGTAATCGACGCCAAGCGGGCCAGTTTCTAAACATCCATATCGATGATGCCAGCAGCCACACCATGGTCGGGCGCGTCCAAACGGTTGATGTCGTCACCATCGGCGGTATGCAAAGCTAATTCTTGATTTTGAATCGGCGCGGTTACGGTCGCGGAACGATTCAGCACACGCATCGACAATTCTATTTTCTTTGGAGCAGAGCCCTGACTACGTCGACAGAAACCCAGGCGATCCGAACCGAAACGTTTTCCAACGGCATGACGATATTGGTCCAGTCAATGCCCTGGCTGCGAACCGCCGCATTTTCGCTGGCAGTGCCCGCTGGTGTTCAACACGAACCGACTGAAAAAGCAGGGTTGGCAGCATTGACTTGCGAAATGATCCAGCGAGGTGCAGGAGAATACAGTAGCCGTGACCTGGTCGCGGTCCAAGACAACTTGGGGATGGATCGCAGCAGTGGAGTTTCCACGGCGATGGCTTCGTTTGGATCCGCGATGCCAGCCGAATCGCTTGGCGATGCAATCGGAATCTATGGACAAGTGGTTCGCAAGCCGCATCTTCCCAGCGACCAGTTTGATGACGCACGGATGATGATGATGCAAGAATTGCGCGCCATACAGGACGAACCAGCGCAGCGTGTCATGCGACGGCTACGAGAACTGCACTACGGTTCACAACTTGGACGCAGCAATCATGGCACGATGGAGAGTATCAGCGGACTTGAACAATCAGATGTCCAGCAGTTCTTTTCCAACAACTATCAAGCATCCGGTGCGATCCTGGGCGTGGCGGGCAACGTCGATCCCGATAAAGTCATCCAGTGGGCGATGGATGCGTTTGGCGACTGGAATGGCAACGGAGCAAATCAAACATTCACGCCCGATGGCGTTCCAGGACGCGAACATATCCAAGCGTCCTCCAGCCAAACGCACATCGGTTTTTCATTCGACTCGATTCCTTACGGAAGCCCCGATTACTTTCGAATGCGTGCGGGCATCGGCATCTTGAGCGACGGAATGAGTAGTCGTCTGTTCGACCGTGTTCGCGAAAAACGCGGTCTGTGTTATACGGTTTCAGCAACCTGCAATTCGCTGCTCGGCGCGGGAGGCGTTTTTGGTTACGCAGGAACCACGCCCGAACGTGCTCAAGAAACACTTGATGTAACACTGCACGAGATCGAACATCTAATCGACGATTTGGCCGAAGAAGAATTAGCACGATGGAAAGTGCGAATCGAAAGCAGCCTGATCATGGAACAAGAATCCAGTGCGTCCCGCGCCTCATCGTTGGTGTCGGACTGGTATCAACTTGGTCGGCCAATGACGACTGCTGAATTGGAAAACAGCATCGTATCGCTCACGCTTGCACAAGTGAGTGACTATTGGACTGCCAATCCCCCCAGCAACTATCGCTTGGTCACTCTAGGGCCCAGCGAATTGAAAACTGATAAGATCGCGGAGTAGAACGACATGCCTGAATTTCGACACGCAACTTTGTCCAGTGGTTTGCGAATCGCGGCCGAAATTGACTCGCGCAGCTACTCGGCTGCCTTTGGTTATTTCGTACGTGCCGGATCTCGCAACGAAGTGGACGCCGAATCGGGGCTGAGCCATTTCCTGGAACACATGATGTTCAAAGGCACGGACCGACGAACGGCCGAAGACGTCAATCGCGAGTTGGACGAACTTGGAGGCCAAAGCAACGCCTACACGACCGAAGAACAAACGGTTTATTACTCGACCGTGCTGCCAAAGTTTCAGGATCGCTTGATCGATCTGTTGACCGACATGATGGGGCCGAAACTGGATGAATCGGAATTTAACACTGAAAGACAAGTGATCCTGGAAGAGATCGCCAAGTACGAAGACCATCCACCCTTTGGTGCTTTTGAACGGGCGATGGAAGTTTACTTTGGCCCTCGTGGTCTCGGCCGACGCGTTCTGGGCACGGCGGATTCGATTCGCAGCATGACAGCTGAACGGATGCGAGGTTATTTCAATCGTCGTTATCGGCCGGAGAACATCGTGTTGGCGGCAACCGGCAACGTCGATTTCGATGGATTGGTCGCGGCTGCAGAAGCAAAAACCGCGATATGGTCTCAGCGACCGACAGGTGACGAACTACCCAGTGATGATTTGAGCAGCGTGCCGGTTGGAATCCAATTGGACAAGACACTTGCGATTGTCGACGCATCACAAGCCTATGTCGTTCGGATGCGTCCCGGTCCAACCCAAACGAGCGAAGATCGATTTGCAGCGCGGGCGCTCGCGTCGATTTTGGGTGATGACGGTAGCAGTCGTCTTTTTTGGGATCTGATCGATACCGGACGCGCTGAAGTCGCGACGGCTTGGCCACAAGAGTTTACCGATACCGGATCGTGGTTTAACTACATCGTGTGTGCTCCCGATGAAGTGTCAGCTGTGACCGAAGCGTTTGACAAAGTGATGCACGACGTTGCACAAAACGGTGTCAACCAAGAAGAGTTTTCGCAGACGATCAACAAAGCGCGGGCGAGTTCCATCATGCAAAGTGAGCGACCGATCAATCGGTTGTCCGCTGTGGGAGGTCGCTGGTTGACTTGCAACGAATACCTGAGCACCGATGACGGATTGGAAAAGCTAAAACAGTTAACGGTCGAAGACGTTTCAAAGGCCGCAGCAAAATACTTGCCCGGTGAATTCACTCAGATTCAAGCGATCGCTCAACCAGCGGCGGCGACCTAATGAGCATCCCTGTTCGCCGGAAAACTGAATCAGCGCATGCGAAACGCAGGTGAAAAGAACACCTGCGTTCGCGAAAATGACTGGTCGGAAGTCAAATAATGAAAAAACAGTCGCTTGCGGCGGACACCGAATCATTCATGAACCGATTCAATCGAACCCGTTGTGGTGCCGGAATAAATGCCGCAAAATCAACTTCTCGAAAAGATACTCACCGCTAGCGATTTTTGAAAGGGCATATCGTTGAATTTTCCAGCCGATTCAACCGTCCCTGAATTACTGCGATTGGGCGATTCGATTTCCATTTTGCCAGTGATCCACGGGAGTGGTCAATTTTCGCTGACGGTACGCCGTTGGTTGCTTGAAAATGACTTTGACTGCATCGCGATTCCGTTACCCCAGTCGTTCCAAAAGCCAGTAGAAGAAGCCGTTTTAGAGCTGCCACAGCCATCAATTGTCATCCAAAGTGCGACACCAAAATTTGGCAACGTCGGTGAGTTTGATGCGAATCAGTGGGGAGCGGAATCGTGGAGTGAGGATGCAGCGGAATTGCCCGGTGGCCAAGACGACGCTGAGTCACCCCCTCTGAGTTACGTTCCGATCGACCCCTGCCAGCCCGTGATCATGGCTATCCGTGCTGCGATGGGCGAGCACATCCCACGCGCTTTCATTGATTTGGAGACCGATCCGTTTTGTCCCTACTCGACGGTCATGCCTGATCCCTTCGCAGTGCGGCATGTCTCGCCGGACAAATTTGCAGCGGCCGTTTTGCCCAGCATCACTCGGCCACCGGACCGGCAAACGCGTAACCGAATCGTTCACATGGCGTTTCGGTTGAGCGAACTACAACAAAAGTACAAACGAATTTTGTTGGTCAGCAGTGTGTTGCATTGGCCTTGGATCCGCGAGGCCTACACCGAGTTGTTCGCACCGAATCGAAATGCACCCGGCAATCGGTCTCCAAAGAGCGAGAGTACTGCCGAACTGGAGTTGCCCGAACATGATCACGTTCAAGCCCCAGATCGATACGCGATCAAGAATCAAACAGGCCTATTTCTGTTCAGCGAATTGCCGTTCATCACCGGCCTGTACGAAAGGGCTCGCAGCGAGCTAGAAGAGGACGAGAATCTCCAAGTCGATGGTGTCAAAGAGCTCTTGATTGCAGCCCGCGATAGTTACAAAGCGGAATTGGGACGTCGGGCTCGTCGCGTGACGTCGCTGCACCTGAGCAAATGTTTGCAGTACATCCGTAATCTGTCACTGATCCATCGTCGAATGACACCGGACTTGATCACGATTGTGACAGCGGCAAAGCAGATTTTGGGTGACCAGTACGCGCTGCATGTCGCGGAGCGAGCGAACGAGTATCCCTATCCAAGCGGCGAAGGCGACCAGCGAGAGTTGCAAACCGTGACGCTCGGAATTGATCAAGCCAGATTGCCCGATGGAGAAATGGTGTCGCTGGTCAATCGTTTGCCTGGTCCACCCGTCACTTGGAGTACTTTGAAACTGCAGCGACGGCCAAACGATCCGGAAAAATCGAAGTGGAAATATCACTGGAATCCGGTCACGCAATGCAGCTATCCGCCGGAAGACGAACGGATCGAGAATTTTCGCACGCGAGTTTTTGATCGCGCCAAAGCGATCATGGGTAACGATCTGGCGCGGACAGAAAAGTTCACGACGAGTGTCAAAGACGGCATCGACATTCGTGATACCTTGCGTCATTGGTACGAAAAACAGATCTATGTGAAAGTCAATCCACCCAGTCGTGGAACACTGGATGCTTGCGTCATGCTGTTTGATTCGCCCGCCGATCCGCGACAGTATCCATGGCGGACAACATGGTTTGCCGAACACAAAGATGAATCAACGCTGGCATTGTTTGCCACCCATTTCAAGGACGAAATGGTCGGACCAGGCATCGGCATGAGTGTTTATGGCGGCGCGATGTTTTTGTATCCGCCGGTGAGGATTCGCGATATCTGGATGGATCCAAGGCTGGATTTTACGGAAACACTCGAAGAACGTCTGATTGCTGCAGCCTGCATTCACAGCAAAGGTCGACAGATCGCGTTGCTTTCGTCGCTCCCACCAGGCAGCGGTTTTCGACGCCTAGCAAGGCGACACAAAAAGCAGTTGGTGCATGTGCCGTTGGGTTCTTTTAGCGATGAACAGGTCCAACAAATGCGGATGGTACACGTACTGAATGGAAGCGAAGTGCGCAGCTACGCCGAAGAATTCATCCGCAAGATCTAAGCAATGAGGAAACCAGCTGCGAAGCAGCGACAGCATATAGCCCCATGCGTTAGCATGGGGTTTACGTTTTGACCCACCAATACTCGTTTTTCTCCGTCCCGATCACCGCCGTAGGCGGTGATCGGGACGGAGAAAAACGAAATGAATTTTGCGTTACATCAACCTTGGGCTGACGCCCAAGGCTTTAATCTGTCGCCACTACGTGGCTGGTTTTTTAGTGCCGCAATGTCAATATTCACGATACGCAAACGCGCGTTCGTGCACGATTTCCTTGGTAAAGCAAACATACGTTGACGTGTTGCGAAACTTCAAAACGCGTAAGCGAGGGACACTAACGCATTAGTCCCTCGCTCACGCGTCGGGTTACCAAAAATTCACTTGCTGACGCCGCTTGTTTGTAGCTATTTGCGTTTGATGGTGATTTCTGCGTCGGCGACTAGTCGGTCGGCGTATTGAGTCAACGTCGCTTGCAGTCCGCGGAACCAGTTCATCGCGGGCGAGACGTATCCTGGGGGCATGACCGCTTGGGGGGCCGCGGCGTTCCACGCGGTGCTGACCCAATGACCGAGTGGTTGCGAATACTGGTATTGGCCGCCAAGTGGACATTGTAACTCGCTACCCAAGATATTCTTTGCAGCCTGCATCGCGTCGGTTGGCTCAATCTTTAGTTGGCGCGAAAGGAGATTCAAAAAGTTGGCGCCAGCCGCACTGCTGACGGCAGCTCGCTGATAAAGCTGCGCGTTAATCCAACCTTGCAGTTGACTGCCTGATAGATTGCCAACTCGTAATCGCACGGTTGCCAAATCATCGACTTCGGCTGCCTCTAAAAACGGCAACAAACTCTGCAGGACATCGAATTGGAAAGACAACACGCTAAACCCGCCATCGGTATATCGATACAGTCCGCCAAGCAACCGAGTCATCCCCGGTCCCACTGGTCGACCGCGCCCCAAGCCAAGTGGCAAACGATCAATCGCTCCGGGCTGTGGCCACGCGCCAAGATAAGCTGGGATCGTTCGCAGAGCTCGGTAGCTTTTGATGAGCCCATCGAACTCTTCTGGGTTGGGCGGTAACGTGTCTTTGATGCCGGCAAACAAATGGGTGGGGGGCCCGAGTTGTTCGGAAGCCACGTGAGCTTGGATCGAGACAATGTCGTCGGGCGCGAACTTCATGGATACTTTGGTCGGTGGGCCTAGTTGCTTGGCGACCCAGCCGTATTTTTCCGGTACGAGCGGCGCGATTTCTGCATGGACTACTAATCGTTCTAACGACTCGTCGCCGGGTACGGTTTGTCGCTGAACTCCGATCATGATCGGGTCAATTTGTGGGAACCGCGAGGAGTATTCTGACGCAATCTTGCTGTACCATTGGGATTCGTCGCGCGTCACCTGATCGATATCGACATCCGCAACTGGCATGAATGTTCCTCGCGCCCCGCGGAGCGTATCGACCACCTGTTCGCCCGCCGAAATCACACCGCTTCCATCTGGGCGTTGACCAAATCCCGCTGGCAAAAAACCACCGTCAATCAGTTCATCAATCCCGCCGATTGGTTTGCGACCCGACTTGGCCGCGATTCGTGCCAAGTGAACGAGCGAAATGTCGCTCTTGGCGTGCAACCGTCGACGCAATTCGATCAGGTACTGCGGCGACACCAGTCCTTGCAACATTTCGGGAGAAAAGTACGCGAAAATCGTATCGTTGCGATCAAGAGGCATCAATTGCCGGGACAAACGAAACGCTTTGGTCGCAGCAAGCGACTTGCCCGATTGAGCGACTTCGTAGAACCGTTGGATCAAGTATTTGCTGTTGCTGATGCAAATGTATTCGCCATCGATTGCCATGAACGAACGGATGCTGTTATCAGGTGTACTGAGCAAGGTTGCTGGTTTGCCCGCGATCGTTAATTGCGAAAGTGTGACGGATGGATCTTGCGCGGCTTTCGACCGATCATTGTTGATCGACGATTTCAGCAGGAATGTGTTTTTGGCTTTTAAAATCACACCAATCGTTCCGCCATCGGTCAAAAATAGATCGCGACCGAACAAGACTTGATCTTCGATGACGCTCGATCCCAGCACGCGAGTCAGTTGAGTCATTTTCATATTCAACTGTCGCTCCGTACGAACAGCCGCGTCGTCACTGACACCGCGCAACGTTATCATTCGCGAAAGATCGCCACCGTATTCGTCCGACAAATCACGAAACCACAAGTAGTTGGCAAATTCGCCGTACCGCAAGTAAAAGCACTCTGGTGGGACGCGTGTTGCGATGGGTTCGATTGCGACTTTGGGATCGACCGGCGGATATTGGCCGGAAATCCAAGTGGGCGGATTGGGGATAGGCAACGACGTTGGTTCGCGTTGGCTCAAATCGCCAGTAGCGACTCGTCGAAACGTTGACTCGCCGACACCTTCGGTTCCAGCAAGCAGTTTCAGAGTGCCGATCAGTTGATCATCATCGGCTTCGCTGGGACGATACCACTCCGGTAGCGCCGCCCCTGTTTGACCAGCCAGCATGGCGACCAAGTAATTTTCGACCCATGGCGGATAATCTCCGGCATCGATTTGGCGTTTAGCAGCAGCGGAGAACGCGGTCCACCATTCTTGAACGATTTTGGCTTTGGCGACTTCGTCATCGACGGGGTTGATGTCATAGATGCCGATCTCGGTGTTCGATTCGCTCAAACGTATTTTTAGCGGCTCGTCTCCTTGAAACAAAAAGGTGACACGCCGTGCAATGGTTTGTTCCAACGGTGCGTCGTCGTGTGCGATTTCGCGAATCAGTTTTCCCAATCGACTCAACAGCCGACCCTTCCCTGGTTGAGGAACGGGACGTTCGGACGCTCGTTGTAATTTGACACGAACATCGTTGGAGATCGGATAAAACACTCGCCCTTGCGTGTCGGTAACATGCAGTGGCGCGGGCGAAACGCCGACGATGGGATTGGCAATCGGCAGTTCAACGGTGGCGATTCCGTACGGTTGGCCTTTTGCGGCCGTGACGATAATCTCAACGGCCAAAGATGAAGCACTTTGACAAAGTGCGAACCAAACGAATGCCAGGGCACTCAGGATTAATCGGACGTGCATGGGAAAGTCGCTTTTTCTGGGCGGGAATAACTTTCGTTGCGGGGTCGTCACTGATCGACTCTCAGGGATAATGGTGCCCTATCGGATCGAGTGGTCCGCAATCGTTTGCGAATCCGTCGGATTTCGACGCGTTCGCAAACAACATTATTCATCTAGTCACCCTCTACGGATAGTCAACCAGTGGAAAGCCCATCAAGAAGCGGTGTTTTTCAAGCCAGCACCGATCAAAGGCTAGAAGCCTACGCGGAAAGCATCAGTTTCGATCGACGCCTGTACCGCCAAGATATCCGAGGTTCGATCGCACATGCACAAATGCTATCGACGGTGGGCCTGATCAGCGAAGCGGAATTTTCCCAGATAAGCAGCACGCTCAAAGAGATCGAATCGGAGCTGGACGCCGACAAACTGCCGATGCGGATGGAGCTGGAAGACATCCACATGCACATCGAACAAGCGTTGATCGATCGCATCGGTGACGTGGGACGAAAGTTGCACACTGCAAGAAGCCGCAATGACCAGGTCAGCACGGACGTGCGGATCTGGGTGCGCGAAGCGTTGGATGCGGTCGACGCTGGCCTGGTGGAATTGCAAAAGGCTTTCTTGAGTCGATGCGAAGGCGACTTTGATGTTGTATTGCCCGCCTACACACACTTGCAACGTGCGCAGCCGGTTTTGGCGTCTCACTACTGGCTGGCTTATATCGAAAAATTCCAGCGAGACCGAGAGCGGGTCGCCGACTGCCGAAGACGCGCTAACCAATGCAGTTTAGGCGTGGCAGCGGTCGCCGGGACGACATTGCCAATTGATCGCCAACAGACTGCAAAACTGTTGGATTTTGAAGGCGTCACGGCCAACAGTTTAGATACCAGCAGCGATCGCGATTTCGTATTGGAGAGCGCGTTTGTGCTTTCGGTGATCGCGTCGCACTTAAGTGGTTGGTCGGAGGAGTGGATTTTGTGGAGCACGGTTGAGTTCAACTTTATCAAAATGCCGCAAGCATTCTGCACCGGCAGCAGCATCATGCCGCAAAAGGTAAACCCCGACACACTGGAACTGACTCGCGGAAAATCGGCACGCGTGATGGGTAACCTGCAAACACTGATGTTGTTGATCAAAAATCTACCGCTGGCGTACAACCGCGATTTGCAAGAAGACAAGCCGCCATTGTTCGATTCGTTTGACACCGTGATCGCGATGTTGGAATTGGCCACTCCGATCGTGCAAGATAGCGTGCTGCAACGTGAATCGATCGCAAGCCGGTTGGAGAAAGGCTACTTGGATGCCACAACGCTGATGGAATGGATGATCAAAAAGGGCATGCCACAGCGAAAAGCACATCATTTGGTCGGCGCGATCGTGGGTGAAGCGATGGAGCGAGACGTCGCGTTGAGCGATTTACCATTGGAAGTCATGCAGAGTCACGCGGATGAAATAGATGAATCTGTCTTTGAAGTTCTAGGTAGCAAGAATGCCGTAGACGCCTTTGTGAGCTACGGATCGACGGCACCCGATCAAGTGAAATCGCAAATCGAAGCTTGGCGAAAACGATTGGATTCATAGACAGCCCGGTTTTCATGGGCTGCCCAGCCCTTTGATGCGGGCCTACCATCTGGTCCTGGAAAGACGCTCTGAGTTCCCTTGAGAGCGTGTTTCACTCAGGAAACTCGTCAGACACGGGGTTTTTTAAACAAAATCCTGCAGACGTCTTGCTCAAGCGTCTTTTTATTCGTAGATTGCTGGACTCAAAAAAACACATCATCTAGGTAAATCTGATGGCACATAAGAAAGGTCAAGGGTCCAGCCGCAACGGTCGCGACTCAAACGCACAACGACGCGGCGTCAAGAAATTTGGCGGTGAAGCCGTTGTCGCAGGCAACATCCTGATTCGTCAGGTAGGCACGAAATGGCACGCTGGTCGTGGTGTCGGCCAAGGCAACGATTACACGTTGTACGCGCTGGTCGACGGACACGTTAAGTTCGATCGCAAAGGCCGCAGGGTCAATGTTGTCGAAGCAGATGCGGTAGCTAGCTAAGTCTGAACGCACAATCAAAATCAAAAACCACACGTTCAATCCAACGTGTGGTTTTTTCATGCGCGATCAGATTTTCGGTCGACCTTCAAAAGCCGACCTAAAAACCGTCGCCATCAAGCAGATTTCCAAGACCGCCAAGCACGGATCCTTCGCCTTTGCCGCGGCTACCAGCATTCATCAGCACGCGACTGGCAAGCCTGGAGAACGGCAGGCTTTGGATCCAGATACGACCTGATCCGCGAAGCGTTGCCAAGAAAAGTCCTTCGCCACCAAAGAACATGCTCTTTAGATTTCCCGCGCGTTCGATGCTGTATTCGATGTGCGGCTCGAAAGCCACGATGCATCCGGTGTCAATTCTCAGCGTTTCATTTTTCAATTCGCGCTCGATCACGGTTCCACCTGCATGGACAAATGCCATACCGTCGCCGACCAGCTTTTGCAAAATGAACCCTTCACCACCAAAGAGCCCCGCGCCCAGTTTTTTGTTGAACGCGATTGTTACTTTTGTGCCGTGTGCAGCGCAAAGGAACGCATCTTTTTGGCATAGCAAGTCGTTGCCGGGAACCGTCGACAAATCGATCGGGATGATTTTTCCGGGATAGGGCGCCCCGAACGCGACGTGGCTTTTGCCGCGACCTTGGTGGGTAAAGTGTGTCATGAAGATCGACTCGCCGGTGACCATTCGCTTGCCCGCGCTGAGCATTTTTCCAAAGAAACCTTGCTCGGGCTCTGAGCCATCCCCCATTTTCGTTTCGAACTGGATGCCTTCTTCCATGTAAGTCATCGCGCCGGCTTCCGCGATCACGGTCTCTTGAGGGTCCAGTTCCACGATGACCATTTGCATGTCGTCACCAACGATCTGAAAGTCGACTTCGTCGCAAGTTTGCGCGCCAGGTGATCGCGAGGGATTTCGGGAGGCCGGAGCCGTTTCAACAACGCTTGCTGTTTCAATGAAATCCTCCGCAGGAACCTGAATGACTTGTTCACACGATGGGCAGCGAACTTTCTTGCCCGCATACTCATCAGGCACTTTTAGTTCCTTACCACAGTCACAAAACAAATTCATCAGATACCTTTGTAAATACTGGTCAACGCCCCGAGCCAATCTTCTCAACAATGCCCGGGATTTAGGCATGGTAGCGAAGTAAAAAAGGCGCAGCAATTTGAACGAAATTTGCGTTTTCAAGTTTTGATCGCTGCTTCGATCCAAGGTCTGAACGTTTGCTCATCTTCTTCGAGCCGTCTGGATCGAAGGTTTTCAGTTCAGCGAAGGTCGCAAAGGCGATTGGGACGAGACCAGAGTGACATTTGCGCGTACGTGATTTGGAAAGCAAAAGGTGTGTGCACGCGATCTGTACGCTTTTCACGTAGATCGTGTCGGTTGTCATTGTCGTAAAGTTACGTACGATTTGAATCTCAGCGACTAGATGCCTGTTCGGT
>CAZZDZ010000152.1:6356-13242 GCA_964652675.1 uncultured Pirellulaceae bacterium | reverse complement strand
AACTCAACAACTTGGCTCGACGCGATGCGCGAAACCGTCTCGTCGTACCGCCGGATGATCGACGCTACGATAAACCAACTCACTGATGCCGAACTATTCGCCCGCCCTACGCCAGACGTCAACTCTGTCGCCGTCATCTTGCGTCATCTCGGAGGCAACCTGCGGAGCAGGTGGACCGACTTCATGACAACAGACGGCGAAAAACCAGATCGTGATCGTGATTCCGAGTTTTTGGATTGGGATGGCGATCGCAACTCGTTGCTTCAATACTTCGACTCCGGCTGGGACGCGATCGTGAGTGCTCTCGAAACAATCGACGACAAAAACATTGATACAACGATTCATATCAGAGGCGAACCGCATTCTATTCCGCAAGCACTCGCGCGATCGGTTGCTCACTTGACGTATCACGTCGGCCAAATTGCCATGATCGCACGGATGGTCCACGACGGCGACTGGCAGTGGTTAACAATTGCTCCCGGGTCGTCTGCTGAACACAACAACAAAACGTGGGGGACTGAGGCGAGTCGAAGCATCTTCTCTGACCGCAAAGACGCCAGATAACCAGTGCGTTGGACCGCAGCTCTGAGCTACGCACGGCTCCCGCAAGCTCACGTCACCTACATCGACTGCGGCGTGACCATAAGTACGGCATGGAGCGTTTACAAATCGAAACCTCATTGGCCGTCCTCGGTGATGGCGGCCGCTATCGGATAGAGTTGATGGTTAATCCGTATTCCACTTCCCAACTGGACAGCGACGCTCGGCGAGCTGTCCCCGCAACTACAAACACGTTTGATGTCGTCGCTGTTTTGGGCTCTGTCATTGCTTGCGTTGCGTCAGCGTCCGCGGTTTGGTGGGCATTGCAACGCATCTACAACACTGTCGATCCGGTGTACGAGAATACGTCTGTTGTCGCTGCAGTTGTTGCGGCTTTTGTAGTGTCGGTCTTGGGTGTCTGTGTACGTTTTCTAATGCACGTACGCGGACAGCGATTAACGATCATCGCTGCCGTAATTTCGCTACTTGCTGCATCGCTGGCGTTGTGGTCAACGTTCTTTTTGGTTTGAGATCAATACGCGGATGTTCTATGATGTCTGCTGACACCCGCATCCGTTGGAACGTCCTCTCGTTGGCCGTGGGCGATAGCCATGTCATTCACCGAATGAGATCTCAAATGTTTCATCGCGCCGTGATACACACTACCTGTACGCTGGTCCTACTTGCGACCACCCGCGATTGGCAAAGACCAAAAAGACCCAACGCATACCTCAAACTTTGGCATCAAACTACAAGAGCACTGTATCGCCACGGGCATTGCATGTGAATTGTTCTACCCCGGCGCGCCAAATGTCCAGCATAAAACGCCCACCGAATACCTAATCGCGACCTTAAAGAAGTCGCAGTAGCCAGTCGTTCCAACACCACCTTTTGCGAAAATTTGAAATGCGTTTTTTTCTGTTCGCTTTCAACGTGCTGCTTTTCTGTTTCTCGCTGACCGCTGTTGCCGACGATGGTCCTGGGCTTGTTTATCGTGTCACACCCGATAACGCCACCGTCGAATGCCGCGGAAAACTCTTTGTTACCGCGACGTTGACGAACAAATCTGACGCGCCAGTCACGGTCCACTGGGGTGACTACGCCTACGATCAGATGTACCAGTTCAAAATCGAAAACACAAAAACTAAAAAGGCACTACTTTGCAAACGCGGGCTGCTGACCAATAGATCACCGTTACCACAAGCGGCCCAAGCAAAACACTTTCATCGCGTTGATGTTGGCGAAACACTTTCGTATCGCATCGCGCTGGGGTCGATGCCGGGCGCAAACGCACAATACGCGTTCTTTACAACACCGGGTAAGTACATCGTGCGACCAAAGCTGCACGTAATGATGACTCAGTCGATCGATGTGAAGACTGGAGTGCTTTCCGATCAAGCGGATGCTTGGACCGGAACACTTCAAAGCGAACCGTTTGAATTTGAAGTTGTTCCAAAGAAGCAGCCCAATGCGATTCCCCTCCATGATCGCTTTGGAGAGATCTTTGAGCCTGGTCAAACGCATGCACCCGGGGTGGAAAAAAACGACGCGGTTCGCCTGAGTGGCAGCGTTGTCAATGGAAATGGAGTTGCGGTTTTGGACGCCACAGTGCAGCTTAACGCTACGCTGCTGTCATCGGGCGCTTTTACAGGCCAACGCGAGGAAACGATTGATCTTGCAGAGGTCGATGATGCGGGCAATTTTGTGTTCGAAAATGTACCTCCAAACTGTTTGGCGTTCCGATTGATCGCATTCAGCCCCCGCCACGTCGCCCAAAGTACTATCGTTGAGCGTGACGCACCGAAACGCGACCAGATACGAATCGAGTTACTGAATCCGGTAATGGTTTCTGGTCGTGTTGTAGGCGTTGATGGAGTCCCGTTGCCAAATGTTCGCGTCAATAGTCAGACTTTTACAGATCAGGCAGGACGGTTTTCATACAAATGTGGATCGAAAGTCAAAGTTGCTCACGTGAGCGCTTGGCGAAGCGGCTACCAAAGTACGTCAGTAACAACAGACATCGCTGCCGCCACCAGCGGCGATTGGGAGATCGTACTACACACAGAACAGAGTTTATCGGTGATCGGTCGGGCAAGGCAGTCCAACGGCAAACCAGTGGCGAACCAAGAAATCATGTTTCATCTTACGCCACTCAATCCAAAGCAAACAAACAATTTGCATTGGAAAACCGTGAGTTCAAAAACGGACTCGCGCGGAAATTTTCGCGCCGTCCTTCCTGACGCTAACAATTACTCCGCGGTTGCAATCGCAAATAGCCGTAACGGATACGTTAGCGATAGTTGGGCAGTCAATGTGGCGAAGATGTCACCGGGGACGAATCTGGGGTTCCTGGTTTTCAACAACCGATGTCGATTGGAAATTAAGATCGACGATCCCAACGATTTCCCTGATGCAGCAAAACGCATGCTAGCGATATACATGATCAAACCAGATGGCATGCTTCAGATTAGGAATGTCGAAATTCCGCTGTATGAGAAATCGATTACCGTCGATTCCCTATCGCCAGGTCGATACAGAATCGATTTTTCTGTCGCGGGGTTTCACCACCTTCATCAATCTCTACAAGCAGAAATCCCGAACGTCAAAGCAGGAGTTGGCTCGGTCACGTGTGTCGTACCAACCGTTTCGTTCGGTGACATTCGCGGCAAAGTTCTCATGCCTGATCGTCAGACTCCCGCGAAAAATGTGTCGTTCAATTTCCAAAACCATGGGCATTCCAAAGTTGTCCAAACTGATTCCGATGGCAACTTGCTGGTCAAGCAAATATTGGCTGGAAGCGTATCCATGCGAGTGGTCGCGCCAGCGTCGATCTCATCAAAAGAGTTCCCAAGCGTTACGGTGCCCAAGGACACCGAAACCGACATGGGCACAATCCAATTGCGGCGAACGGAAGACGATTTCGGATTTGTCGCAGGAAAGTTGACGTACGACAACGGGGACCCCGTCGCTTTTTACAGCCCGCAGGTTGCTCGCGGAACACTGATCAGCGGTGGCTATATGGTTTTGCCGCCAAGATCTACGCCGACCAAAATCGACTCCAGCTATAAAGTTCAGGCCGAGGCTGGAAAACGTGATATTCTTTTTCGATTGGGCACAAGTGTCACGCGAGGCTACCAGTCTTTACCGGAGACAAACGTCGTCGCCAAAGTTGATATCCAAGTGGGCAAAACGATACAGAAAGATCTTGTGCTACGCCGTCGAAAGGACAACCCGAAACTGTCGGTTAGCTGGGACAATTCACTATCAAACGTCTATTTGAACGTGCTGGCGATACAAGATGAATTACGTTGGCAATCGGTTCGATACACAAACAACGATCGGCAAAACCACATAATCGACGGTGTCCCCGCAGGGCGCTGTTTGGTCTTCTGCAAATCGGATAATTACTTTGCGTGGAATTGGATCGAAGAAGACGCCCAACCACTGGAGACACATTTTGACGGCCAAAGTGGTTCCATTGAACTGATCGCGACGAGCTCAGAAAAAGGCGATAACGAAATCACAAGTGCCGAAAGACTTGCCGCCCAGAGCCTTGGCTTTAAGATTCGCGCCGACATGGATGACGTTGAAAGTTACGTGATCTTTATCCCACGCAAGACAAACGGCACCAATGTCGAAAACGACCGCAAGCATTCGATGTTCACTCAAAATGACAATCGAATGACGGTCACAGGACTGGGGGCGGGTGACTACCACGTCACAATTTACGGTGACGGCTGGGAGCAAGAAAAAAAGGTTACCGTTAGTACCGGCAAGCGTTCTACGGTCAAAGTTGTCATCGATGACGTCGCCCCACACACGATGGAAAAAACAAAGTGAAGATTCCAGCGACCACAACGTCGTCGAATTCGGTGGCGACTATGCCGTGGCGGATCCACCAACGGGTTGGTTTTCTTTGTGAAGTTTGTATTCCACTGAATCCACTAACGCTCGCCAACTGGCTTCGATAATATTCTCGCTGACGCCGATTGTGCCCCAGCTTTCATCTTCGTCACCGCTTTCGATGTTCACGCGAATGGATGCGGCGGTGCCTGCCCCCGAATCGACCACGCGAACTTTGTAGTCCATCAATTTCATGTCGGCCAAACACGGATAAGTGTCCAGCAGTGCCTTCCGTAGTGCCGAATCCAACGCGTTCACTGGACCGTGTCCTTCGGCTGCATCGAACCACAGCTTTTCGCCGACCTTTAATTTAATGATCGCTTCGGCAAACACGCTGGTGTCTTCGCTGTTTCGGTCGCCCGCGACGATACGATACTTGATCGGCTGGAAGTGCGGTTGATAAGTCCCCGCGACTTTCTTGATCAACAAGTCGAACGAAGCCCCGGCACTCTCGAACTGGTAGCCTTTGTTTTCAAGTCGGACGACTTCGGCCAAAATTTTGTCCATCAACTCGCGGTCGTCAGCGATGTTGTGCTGAGTCGCGACGGCAACGATGTTGCTGCGTCCGGACAATTCGCTTACCAGGATACGCCGCTCGTTTCCAACCAGCGACGGATCGATGTGTTCGTAGGTCTTTGCGGCTTTGTTGATCGCGTGAACGTGCATGCCGCCTTTGTGTGCAAACGCGCTTTGACCGACAAACGCTTGCCCGTTTCGCCATTGCAAGTTCGCAGTTTCGTAGACAAACCGGCTCAGCTCGGTCAAACTTTGCAGCGAATTCTCGCCAATCACACTGTAGCCTTTCTTTTTCAAAGCCAAATTTGCGATCACCGAAATCAGATCGACGTTGCCGCAGCGTTCACCGATCCCGTTGATGGTGCCTTGGACTTGGGTCGCACCCGCGTCGACGGCCGCCAACGAATTCGCGACTGCCAATTCGCTATCGTTGTGACAATGGATGCCGATTTGAACGTTCTTGTATGCGGCCATGGCCTCTTTTGCGATCGCGGTTACTTCGGCGATGCGCTCTGGCAAAGCGCCTCCGTTGGTATCGCAAAGTGACATCCACGTCGCGCCGGCAGACGCGGCGGCTTGCAGAGTCTTGATCGCGTATTCGGGGTTGGCGGTGTAGCCGTCAAAGAAATGTTCGGCGTCATAGATGACTTCGGCATGCTTGGCCAAGAATTCAGTGCTTTCGCCGATCAACTGTAAATTTTCGTCGAGAGTGACACGCAAAACTTCGGTCGCGTGGTAGTCCCAAGTCTTGCCGACCAGTGTGATGATGGGCGACTGAGCGGCCACGAGGGCTTGCATGCCTGGATCTTCTTCGGCCTTCATGCTCTTTCGCCGCGTCATCCCAAACGCACAGATTTTTGTATCGCCCAGATCGCGTTTGCGAATCTCTTGAAAGAACGCGACATCTTTTTCGTTGGCCAGTGGATAACCGCCTTCGATAAAATCCACGCCAAACTCAGCCAAACGCTCGGCGATGTTTAGCTTGTCATGCAACGAAAAACTAACGCCTTCGCCCTGCGAGCCATCACGTAGAGTCGTGTCGTAGATCAAGATCGGTGTGTCAGTCATGGTCTTAGTCGGATTGTTTGGTGCGGACGAGTTCGCAGGTTTTGGCGTGTGCGGTTTGAAGCGAAAAGCGAAAGGTAAGGCTACAAAAAAACCCCCGACAGGCTGCTATTGCCTCGGAGGTGACGATGGACGATTTACATGTCGAATCAATACCAACCCGAAGGGATTCGGTTGGCATTTTCACCCCGCGTCATAGCTGGCCAATGATGCCAGAGACGCGGTTGATAATCGAAATGACGTTCAAAGAACGGGACATGTTTTCGCTGTTATTTTGATGTTTGTGACGCATACAGGATACGCAGACTTGACCGGGTGTCAATTGCGATTGATTGGTGGTCCAAAACCCCGTGATTTTCAGCTACTTAAGCCGACTTTCTGGCTCTCGCATTCACAAACGACGTGATGCAAGTCGCAACAAAGGCAAAGCACAGAATCGACATCACGGTGACGATGCGAAATACATACGCGTTCAGATCTTGTCCGTCAGGCAGCCGAATACCTGTGTAAACCGCCAAACACGCGCCAATCACCAACCCAATCAGTCCCACCGATGCGGCACCATGCATCGAATGCCTTAAGCGATGAGGGTTCAGGCCTACGATTCCGCAAAAGAAAATCGGGATGCCAAACATCATTGGCAAAAACTGCGAAGGGACTTTTCCGGGCGATGCGATCAAACCCAAAACCGTCAATCCACAAAGCATCAGACCAAAAATAATGCCAACTCGAGCCATAAAGAAAAATCCGCTTTGTTCTAATACCGCTGTGTTTTGAAAGGAGGGGCCAAATTATAGTCCCGAGCTCTTTGGTGGATAGGCTGCGAACGCATCCCGAATACCAATTTGCGACTGTTTTCCCC
>CAZZDZ010000152.1:0-6256 GCA_964652675.1 uncultured Pirellulaceae bacterium | reverse complement strand
GGGCGGTCTTTTGGCAACAAATCGGGTGGCTGATAATGGCTGCCTTGGATCGTACCACGTCGTCGAAATTCGCCTTCGATTGCCAGCCGCAATTTGGATTTTTGCAAACACCATTTTGGTTCGATCAAAAAATCAGCGGGCGCATCGCCGCTAATTCGCTCGACCACCGTTTCCGGCGGAACCCGTTCCAAGAAATCCACCACAGTTTGGATGTAGTCGTCTAATCGCATCATCTCAATCTCGCCCGCCAGTACCTGTTCACCCAAAGGTGTCCCACGGACCGCATACAAATTGTGCAACTTTATTGCGTCGAAACCCAGTCGCCCAATTTCCAATGCCGTCTGCATCATCATCTCGTGCGTCTCACCGGGCACTCCTAAAATGACATGCGCACAAGTCTCGAAACCACGACCACGGCTACGGTCGATCGCATTGATCATGTCCGCATGGCAGTGAGCGCGATTCATCCAATGCAATCCCGCATCGTGAATCGTCTGCATCCCAAACTCGACCGACACATACTGATCCTTGGCAATCGATTGGATCATGTCCAACACCGAATTTGGCACACAGTCCGGTCGAGTGCCGATCGCAAGCCCGACGACTTCTGGATCACACGACATCGCCAAATCGTAAATTTCTCGCAGTTGATCGACCGGCGCGTAAGTATTGGTAGCGGGCTGAAAGTACGCGATGAACCCTTGGACTTTGGAGTATCGATGGCGAACGGTTTCGATTCCCGACGCCAGTTGCTCGCGAACTTGTTTCAGCCGAACTCGACGCGATGGGCTGAATGAACGATTGTCACAAAAGTTACATCCGCCCTTAGCGACAGCACCATCGACATTGGGGCAGGTAAACCCAGCATCGACGCTGACACGCTGAACTCTGCCGCCAAAACGACGGCGCAGAGCTTTTCCAAAGGCATTCAGGACCAATCCTTCGCCTATCCAAGCCAGATGATCGTCAGATTTTGTCTCAGACACGCCGATTTCGTTGAAAAGTTCTAGTTGCCAAATGCCGCTGAGCGGTCAAAATATAAGGGACGGGAATTTTAACTGTTCCGCGAACATTTCGCAGTAGCAGCTTTTCTGATTGCGGCAGCCCGTGAATCGCTCCAATCTATCGCATCGATAACCAACGAGTAGCGCCGTGAGTGCTGACGAACTAGAATACGCAGGCCAATACGGCCAACTTACCCCTACCGGCGGTGGTGACCCCATTCCGCTGATCAAAGATCGATTGACCATCGGTCGTCGTAGCGAATGTGATATTCAACTGAAGTTCAACAATGTGTCTGGCCAACATTGCCGAATGACGCTGGAGCACGGATATTGGTTCGTGCGTGACCTGAATAGTCGCAATGGAGTCAAAGTCGACAAGCGTACCATCATGCGGAAACGTCTGGATCCAGATTCCAAGGTCTCGATCGCGAGACACGAATATGTGATCGAATACGATCCCGAAAAACTGGGAGCCTACGGTCCGCCGCCGGCTGACGACGAATACATGGACGAAATGATGCGAACATCACTGATGGATCGCGCCGGTGTGACCAAGCGGGACAAAAAGAAGAAATTTCAGAATCGCAAGATTGGCGACATCGACGGTTAAGCTTGTCGGTGCGGTTGAAGCCCAAGCGTTTTGTGCTAAAAGTCTTGGTTGAATTTCATCTGATTCCAGATCGGTTCTCCAAGACTTACTGTATTGCAAAACAGAATCTCAGTTTAAACCAACAGCGCCATGACCAAACTTGCCCACCACGTTTTCTTTACGCTCAAAGATCGTAGCGACGCCAAGGTCGACGAACTAATCGCCGCCGGCAACAAGTACTTAGACGGTCACGATGGCATCGTGGACTTTCAAATCGGAACGCGCGAGAAAGAACTTGATCGCGAAGTCAACCAAGACTTCGACGTCTCTTTGCACATCGTGTTCGCCGACCGGGCAACGCACGATGTTTATCAGACGGCCCCTCGCCACTTGCAGTTCATCGAAGAACAAAAAGAGAACTGGGCAGAAGTCCACATATTCGACAGCAATTTGAAATAGTCGTGAACACAATTCGCCAAGGGTCGCCATGACGAAAACGCCGCTCGATCAGAACGCGAATCCCTACGCCCCGCCAAAACCACCAGAGACGAATCTCTCGCGCGAACCGCGGACGAAATCCGACGTATCCAGTGCCATCATTTTCTACGGTTTGCTCATGCTCGCGATGATCTTTGGCTTTTTCACGGCAATGGGTCTTCACGAAGGAAGAACGGCTGACGCGGGCGGTCAATTTTTCTTGACAATTTTGTTTGTCACCGCGGCGCTGGGCTACAAAACTGCTGGTTAAGACAAGCTCTGTGTTAAAAGCTTAGGCGCGAAACGTGACCAAAAACCAATCGCTTCTCAATCGCATCCGTGCTTGTGCGGCCGAAGAAGGCTTTGTGTTGTGCGGTGCGACCGCCGCCGTCGCGCCGGCAGGACACAACCACTTGGTCCAGTGGATAGAGAACGGTTTTGCAGCGAGCATGAATTATTTTGCAGAACGCATTGATGCCTACCAACACCCCAGTGGTGTTTTACCTGGCGCCAAATCGATTGTTGCGTTGGCCTATCCCTACGCGGCACAACCACACAGTGAATTGCCAATCAACCACGGAAAACTAGCTCGCTACACCTGGCAAGGCACCGATTACCACGACGTCATTCATCCCAAGCTAAAACGAATTTGTCGGCTGATACGCGAAATCGATCACGATGCAAACGCCCGCGGCGTAGTGGATACAGCACCGCTGATGGAGCGAGAATTTGCACAGTTGGCTGGACTTGGCTGGCGTGGAAAGAACACATTGTTGTTAAACAAAACGCTTGGCAGCTATTTTTTCCTCGCATGTGTTTTGATCGACGTCGAATTACCCTACGACCAGCCGCACGAATCATCGCATTGTGGAACCTGCACGGCTTGTTTGGACGCGTGTCCGACCGACGCGTTTCCAGCCGCGGGCGTGCTGGATGCATCTCGCTGTATCAGCTACCTCACGATTGAACATCGTGAATCGATCGATGAAAAACTGCGAGACGGAATCGGTGACTGGTTATTCGGTTGCGATATCTGCCAAGAAGTCTGTCCATGGAATCGCAAACCGGCCCGAACACAGTCGGTTTCGACACCCAAGTTGGATCGGTTGGAGTTAACCGGTTTATTTGCGATGAACGACGATGACTTTCGCAAGCGGTTTCGCAAGACGCCGCTTTGGCGGACCAAACGCCGCGGTCTCCTTCGCAATGCAGCCATCGTGCTAGCCAACCAAGGCAACGTTTCAGCAATCAGTGCATTGCAAATCGGAACGAAAGACAACGATCCAATGATTGCCGAAGCATGCAAATGGGCAATCACCAAAATTTCAAATCAATAGAACCGCTACCGAGCACCGTTGGAGTCCAGGCTTTAGCCGTTTTTTTCTTCACTAGCGAGCGCCCAGACGGCTAAAGCCTGGACTCCAGCGCTAGTTCAGACTGAAAGGTGGCGGGAACCGATTATCTGGCTCACTCACATTCTTTAGCGTTTGTTCTTCCATGCTGACGCTGTGCAACTGCATGTCACCGCGTTTTAACAATTCGATCAACTCAGCCGCTCTATCGTCCACATTCGCTTGGCTCAGCAGTGATAGTTTTTCTTCGACGCCGAACGGGAGCGTATAAGAAATGATGTCGGTGATTGGACCCAGACCCATTTGGCCAGCCATCAACTCGTACAAATTCTGTTCGACGTTGGTACTTTGCGGAATAATCGAACCGAACGAATTCAACAGTTCTTCTTTCAGTGCGTTACGTTTCTCTGCGCCACTGGGTGGATAGATATCACCGCTCACCTCCACTTCTGCGATCCGAAACGGTCGGCCTGTGTCCAACTCGCGAATGATTTTTGCGCGTTTGTTGCCCACCAGCAGCACATTGTGTCGGTCGTCCTCGACTTCAACATGCGAAATGATCTTGCCGATGCAAACCGTCGATGCGATCGGCGGCCGATCATCGACCAACGAAGATGGGCCGCCCGTCAAAGTCGTCATCGCGATCAAATGATCCGTTGCCAACGACTCCGCCAACATTTCGCAGTAACGCGATTCAAAGATATGCAGCGGCTGCATTGCGTGCGGAAACAAAACCAATTCCGGCAAAGGAAAAAGACGCACGCGACCATCAAAATCGTCCGGTAACCGAGTTACGTCTTCTAAATCAGCCATGTTCACCTATGCGTAATGCAGTCCTCATTTCCGCAGCATTCAACACTGCCGCAATCTTGATCACTCGTCACCAGCGAACATCATCGCGATTCGCAGCACATACCAAAATAGCAATACGAGCGAAGCCAGCAGCGCCAGCGAGGCTGCAACGTGCTGGTCAGTGCGATAGTGATGAATCACGTTGGACGTGTCATACATAATGTAGCCGCATGCCAAGGCCACCATGGCTCCACAGAAAAACAACCCCAGCGAAAACTGGAACAAAATCCCGATCACGATCGTCGCCAACGCCGCAATCCCCGCAATCGCCAAGTACTTCCCCCAAGACGCCAAGTCAACGTTCGTCATGAACACAAAAGCGGTTAATCCGCCAAAGCAGGCCACCGTCAAAATTCCGGCTTGCATTGGCAGCTCCGGATTCAGTCTGAACGCAAAATACAGTAGCGGAATCAAAATCAGGGCTTCGGCGGCGACGTACAACATTAATCCTGCGTACTGCATCGATCGGGACGCTCCACCACTGGCCCACGATCGGGCCATCCAGCTAACACCCATGTAAACACCAAGGACAACCAACCAGCCCATCCCGGACATGCTGCCAACCAAACCCGCCAGTGTCGCTTCAGGGACGAAAGTAAATATCAGTGTCTCCAAAGCGATCAATGCAACGACCGCCCCAGCCAAGTGCATGTAAGTGCGGTGAATGAATGTCGCTCGCTCGGATGCATCGGCGAACTGAGCCGTCACATCGGTGGTTGCATATGGATTCGTTGTATTGCTCATGTTTTTCTCGTTTAGTTCGACCAGCGTAAAAAGTTGGACTATTATGGGGGCCGCCCCATCGCGGTTTAAACGGAAAAGACTGCCAAGGCACTATTCTCCTACTCCCACAAGATAATATACCCCTATCCGGTCCAGCAGTGGATACGAAATGATTGACAAAAGGGGCGTCCGTCATAGACAATCTCAGCCGTCGACAGGATTCAACCGTGAATTCAGAGAAGATTTCAAAGGCTTCAAGATAGGTTCCTTCGCGTTATTCTACCCGCGGGGGGAGAATACGAGGTGGAACCTATCTTGAAGTCTTTCGACTCTTCGTTCGCCTTTCGACCGTTCGCTCATTGCAATACAGGAAGATCACAACGCAATGCTTCTATCGGGTGACGAGATCCAAACGCGGCTTGATGGCGACATTTCGATTGATCCATTCGATCCAAGTCGACTGAATCCCAACAGCTACAACCTATCGTTGCACTTCGAACTGTTGGTCTACGAAGAAGTCGTTTTGGATGCCGCGTCGCCCAACCGGTACCGACGAATAGAGATCCCCGAAGAAGGCCTGACGCTGCAGGCGAATCGTTTGTATCTGGGGCGAACAGTCGAAACGACCGAAACTCATGGCCTAGTGCCGATGATCCAAGGACGCAGCTCGCTTGGGCGATTGGGGCTGTTTATCAATCCCGGCGGCAGCATCGGCGACGTTGGCTACTGTGGAACGTGGACATTAGAAATGCACTGCGTTCAGCCCGTTCGGATCTATCCCGGCATGCAGATTTGCCAAATCTACTACCTGCAACTCTTGGGCGAATCCAAAGAGTACTGCAGCGAGAAGTACCAACACAGCGCCGACATCAAACCCAGTTTGATGTACCAAGAACTGGGTGGTGAAGTCGGCGATACCCAGTTGGAATTAAAATTCGAAGAACTCGTCCGCGGCACTCGATAGCGGAGCCGCTTTGACCTTGGTTCCATTTGCGTAGGTCATGCATCGTTTTCATTCCTTGCGGGCGGTGGCAAATGGTTGACGTGCCTTGATTGCGAAACCAACCACGTCGTCCAAGCCTCACAAGATGCTCAAGTGCGCGACTTCCCGCTTTCCAAGTATTCTTGAATCGCTCCGCGGTCTACGTTCCGCTACGACCGTTGTTTAGCTGGACAACGCAAGTTTAAAACGATTTTTAATCATCGCCTCAGTGTGGTTGCTCTGTGGAAACCAAGTTTCACGGCTTTCGTACTCGTAC
>CAZZDZ010000151.1:10500-13336 GCA_964652675.1 uncultured Pirellulaceae bacterium | reverse complement strand
CTAGAATTCTATATCGTAGTCCCTCGATCGCCTTGGCATTCTTGACGATGTTGTTTGGCTTCCAAGTTTGCTCAGCTCAAGAAGTGAGGGCTAAATCAAGCGATTTACTTCGGGCGATAATTGATGTTGATGGCTACGATGTAGTTGAAGCGTCGGCAGGCGGACTGCCGATATTCTCGTACGCCGATATTGATGACGTGCTTTCGAAACTAAATTCCCGCAACGTTCAGATCGGATTTCTTAAAGAACTAATTGATCTGAATACTGAAAACCGCCGCACGAACCGAAGGCGATACTACGCGATTCAAAAGATCTTTGGTCCAAAGACGCTGTTGGGCGATTCGCTCGCTGTTTTTTCAGCTGGTCGTTTGTGTGAGAAGTTCCATTTGGAACGAGATGAGCAAACACGTAGCTTGATACAGCAAGCAATTAGGCATTTGGTGACCTCGCGACAGGAGATTTTTCGCAGTGCCTTTAATTTGCCTACTGCGTCAGGGGTGAACGACACTGTCGATTTTATTTTGGGCCAAACTAAGGACCAGTGAGAAAGGCTTCGCAGGAGCATCGATGAGGTTTCCTAATGCTACAGCTTTCGGCTGACTGCAATGCGTTTGCGCGCGGAATCAACTTCCAGCACCTTGACCTTCACCACATCGCCAACGGATACGATTTCGCTGGGATCTGAAACATACTTGTCGGCGAGTTGCGAAATGTGGATCAAGCCGTCCTGGTGAACTCCCAGGTCGATGAAGGCGCCAAAGTGGGTGACGTTGGTGATCACGCCTTCCAGCACCATGTCGGGTTTCAAGTCTTCGACCGTATTAATCTTGTCGTCAAACTTAACCGCGCGGAATTCACTTCGCGGGTCTCGCCCAGGTTTGGCCAATTCCAACAAAATGTCTTCGATGGTGGGCAATCCAAATTGGTCGTCAACAAAATCCGCCGCATTGAGTTTCTTGCTGAGCGTTTCGTTGCCGACCAGCGAATTCAAATCCGCGCCAAGCTCCTTGGCCATGCGATTCGCTACCGCGTAGGTCTCTGGATGAACAGCTGAATTATCCAGCGGCTGGTCCCCGTCGCGAATGCGCAAAAAACCAGCAGCCTGCTGAAACGCTTTGTTACCAAGCTTGCTGACCGACGTTAGTTGTTTGCGATTCTTGAATCGACCATTTTCGTTTCGGTATTGGACAATGTTTTTTGCCAGCGCGGGGCCAATACCGGCGACGTAAGACAACAACGGAGCACTGGCCATATTTAAGTTGACACCCACACGATTGACGCAGGATTGCACTGTTCGATCCAAACATTTGCGCAACTTGGTTTGATTGACGTCGTGTTGGTACTGGCCGACACCGATCGATTTGGGGTCTGTCTTTACTAATTCCGCCAACGGATCCTGCAAACGCCTTGCGATACTGATCGCCCCGCGAATCGTAATGTCAAGATCCGGAAACTCTTTGACCGCCACATCGCTAGCCGAATAGATCGACGCGCCCGATTCGCTGACCATCACTTTGGTTACATCCAGCTTGTTCTGTTTGATCAAAGAGCCGACGAACGCATCCGTTTCGCGAGACGCGGTTCCGTTGCCGATGGCGATCAACTCAACGCTATGTTTTTTGATCAATTTCAACAGTGTTTCACCAGCCGATTTTGTGTCGCTTTTTGGCGGCGTTGGATAGATGGTGGCATGGGTCAAAAACTGTCCCGTTGCATCGACGACCGCGACCTTGCAACCAGTACGAAATCCAGGGTCGATTCCAATGGTCACTCGTGGGCCTGCGGGCGCAGACATCAACAATTCATGCAAGTTCTTTCCAAAGACCTCGATCGCTTCTTCGTCTGCTTTTTCTTTCAAGTGCGATAGGACCGCTGAATCTGTCGCGGGCAGTAGCAAACGCTCGTAACAGTCGTCGACACAGTCAGCCAAATCGCGAGAGAACTCGAACTGGCGATTCGTGATCAGCTTTTGTTTTAACTCGGACGCCTCTCGATTTCCTTCCAACTCCAATTCAACTCGCAAGATTCCTTCGGACGCGCCGCGCAACATGGCCAAGACGCGGTGCCCTGGAACACGCGACACCGATTCTTGACGGTCAAAATACTGCTCGAACTTTTCAGCTCCTTCTGCCTTCTTTTTACCACGTTTGATTTTGCATGCCAGTTTGCCAAACTTCATCGCCTGATCGGCCAGCCACTGCCGCGTCTGAGCGTCTTCGGACCATTTTTCGGCGACAATATCCAAGGCGCCCTGGAGTGCCGATTTTGTATCGGGGACCTCCTTGTCTTTGTTGACGAACTCTTTCAATCTGGCTTGGCGTGAAATATCGGACGTCTCTTGTGCGAGCAAAAAATCAGCCAACGGCTGTAACCCGCGCTCACGAGCGATCGTTGCCCGCGTACGACGCTTCGGTTTGTATGGCAAGTAGATTGCTTCGAGCGTTTTGATATCCGTGCAATCCTGCACTTCGGTCGCCAGCGCATCGGTCAACAAACCTTGATCGGTCAAACTTTTGATGATGGTGTTTTTGCGTGCAGCGAGCGTTTTTGCTTTCTCAAGTGCATCTTCGATCGATCGCAGCGCGATCTCATCAAGGCGACCGGTCGCTTCTTTACGATAGCGGGCAATAAAGGGAATCGTGTTGCCCGCATTGAGCAGTTCAACAGCCGCCTGGACTTGCTTGAGAGGCAGTTTCAGTTCTGCCGCGATCGCGGCGATCATCTTTGTGTCATCTTTCATGGATCAAAGCATAGCGAAGTCCATGTTGATCGCGAAGAACCGACAACTTGGTCGCTCTGTGGCAACCAAGTTTCGCGGCTTTCGTACTCGTACTCG
>CAZZDZ010000151.1:2394-10400 GCA_964652675.1 uncultured Pirellulaceae bacterium | reverse complement strand
TCGTACTCGTACTCGATCGTGAAACCGTGTCATCGAGTACGAGTACCGGCGAAACACCTGAGTACGAGTACGATTAGAAATACTGCAAAACGCTGCGTTAATTATTCAAAATGGCGCTGTGCAGCTAAGCTTCGGGGTACTTCCATGACCCACGGTATTCTCGGCGTAACAACTTGTTCGCGTCGTCATCACCGACGACCCGTTCTTTTTCGCCATCCCACTCGATGCTCCGACCAAGTTTCAGCGACAACATTCCCAACAAGCTCATGTTTGTCGCGTCATGTCCGATCTGCACGTCGCATTTCGGCTTGCGGCCAGATTCGATGCTGTTGATGAAGTCTGCCCAAAGCAAATCGATGCTGTGGCCGTCCGGTTCGTTGTGCTGGGCGTCTTGATGAACCGTTTGCTTCTTTTTGTCGCTTGGATAAAAAGTCCACCCGTCGCGCCAGCCCATGTGGAATGTGCCTTTGGTGCCGTAAAAATAACAGCCTACCGATGACTTCTCGGGCCCCGTGCCCGCGAACCGTCGATGCTCCCAAGTCGCGGTGAACGATTCGAACTGGTAGGTCGCGACTTGACTATCGGGCGCATCTGTCGTCTGCTCTTTTTCATTCAACACCGGTTCGCCCATTACGGGACGACCACCGGTCGAATAAACATGCTTGGGATACTTTTCATCGGTCCACCACAGCACTTGGTCCAACCAATGGACGCCCCAATCACCCAACGTGCCGTTTGCGTAATCCAGAAAATGCCGAAAACCGCCGGGGTGAATTTTGCGACAGAAAGGACGCATTGGGGCGGGTCCGCAATACATGTCCCAGTCCAATTGCTCGGGAGGTTCACTGTTTCGCGTCGGTTTCTCCGCTCCGCCTCGGTTGTGAACAAACATGCGAACCATCCCAATGTCGCCGCAACCACCATCACGCAAAAATTTCATTCCCGATACATAGTGCGGTCCAATCCGTCGGTGCAAACCAACTTGTACCGTACGATTGTTTGCACGAGCCGCATTGAGCATGGCGCGGCTTTCGATGATTGTGTGACCGGTTGGTTTTTCAACAAAAATATGTGCCCCCTTTTCGATCGCCGCAATCGTATTGAGCGCGTGCCAGTGGTCCGGCGTCGCGACGATCGCGATGTCGATTTCCTCTTTATCCAACAGCTCGCGAAAATCGGTGTAGGTATTCGGCGTATTGCCCGCCAAATCGTTGACTTCTTCGGCAGCAATCTCAAGCTTGTCGCTGTCCACATCGCAAAGCGCAACACACTTTGTATTGCCCGCTTTCATCGCCTCTTTCAAGATGTTCATGCCCCACCAACCGCTGCCGATCAAAGCCGTGCGATAAGTTTTGCCTTTTGATTGAGCATGAACGGCTGGCGATCCGCTTATCTGCGCCGCTGCGGCGACCGCACCTGCTGATGAAGCTTGGATAAATTGACGTCTTGGAAGGGGCATGTTGGACGCTCATCGAACGAGTGATTGGCCGATATTTCTCTCGACCATTGATTCTCTGGACCGCTGATTATACGTGAAAGCCAAACCGATGTTGGCAGGCTATTGTTTGGCCGATCGCCGTACATCAACACAAGCCAGTTCGCCGTCAACCGTTCGGCAATAGATTCGACCACCCGAAAGAACCGGAGCCGTCCAGCACTTGCCGTCAACGACTTGATGCCGAGCGGTTGGTAGAAACTCACGCGATGAAAGCTTGCCAACCAAGAGCTCACCGCTAAGGGTCAACACAATCAGATGCTGCTTTGTCGCCGAAACGGCCCCCGGATGAATCGAATCGTCGCTCCATTTAACATCGCCGGACAATAAGTCCATGCAGCGCAGCTGAGTCCCCGCGTCGACATCACCGTGGACACCAAACAAAAAATTGCCATCGGTGACACTGCAAGAAATCTGGTTCTGCATGTCTTTGTTCTTCCAAAGCACTTCTGCGCCCTGGTCTGTCCGTTTAAGCAGAGCGCATCCACGGTTGTATCCGGTTGATAGAAATACCAAATTGCCGCGAACGACCGGATCGGCTGCATTGCAACCGAACGTCGTCAACCACTTTTGGCGCCATACTTCGCGCCCCGTTTCGATCGAAACGCAAACGTACGAACGTGCTGAACCGAAAACAGCGGTGCCGTCGCCAAGTGGAACGATCGACGAATAACCGCTGTCTTTGTCTGCCGATCCCCAAATCAGCTTTCCCGTTTTTTTATTCAATGCCACGCCAGCATCCCCGACATTGAACAATAGTTTTTCGTCGGAAACGAACGGGGACCCAGCAAATCCCCATCCGGGAATCCGCACATCAGCAAGTTCGCTGACGTCAACTCTCCACTTGATTTCCCCAGTGACTTTGTCAATGCAATGCACGTCGCCCACGCGACTGATTGTGTACAGGTCGTCTCCATCAACGGTCGGCGTTGCTGTTGGTCCCCCCTCAAACTCATTGGGGTCGGCAGGGCAATCGTATTTCACCGACCAAACCTCGTTGCCGTTATCCGTTTTCAAACAACGGACAACATCCACGTCGTCGACATTTCCCATCGTGTACAGTCGGTCGTCGCTAACAACGATGCCAGAAATTCCAACGCCAACGTTCTTTTTCCATGCGATCGGCGGCCCCGATTCGGGCCACTGATCTTGCCAGTCTGTTTCGACAGAAACACCGTCGTAATTCGGACCACGAAATTGCGGCCAATCGTCCGCAAACGCCGGTCGACTGGTTGAACACAGAAAAGTCACCGACGCAATCAAAGCTGCAAGAAAAGAAACAGGCCGCATCATGCTGCCTTCTTTTTCTTGCCACGTTTTCCTTTGGCCTTGGGCGGGTACGGCACGCCGTTGATATAGTTCAGTCGATCATCAATATCGGCACCACTGCTGATCGGATGAAAATCACTTCGTTTGACCGGGTAGCGATCGTCAAAGAAATCTCGGAACCAAACTACGCTATTGAGTGCTTCGGTCGCGACCACCGCGTCCTTGGTGGTGTTTACCAAATTGGTAAGCGTCTGTTGTGGATTGATGGCGCCGACAAGCCCTAAAAATTCTGCGGCACGAATCCGTACGACTTCGGATTCATCGTTAAGAAGCGGTTGAACGGAATCGACAAGTGATTTTGCCGATTCGCCGTGTGCTGTACATACCATTGCAGCCCAGTAGCGATGCATTGGTTCGCTGGACGTCAACGCCTTCGCGATCTTTGGTTTGGCGTCGGCGAACGACGTCAACGAAAGGTCAGCAATCGCCAACATCTCCTCGATATCGGCTTTGTGAGCTTGGCCGTATCCCACTGCGTTGTCCATCGCGTGCTTGGCCAAATGACTTTCTGGATAAAGGCTCAAATCTGGCATGGCTGCTAGTCGTTGTCTCAAACGTCCACGCAAGTCATTCAATGTTTCTGCGAATTTTGGATCGCCCGCCAAGTTGTTCACTTGGTGCGGATCGGACTCGCAATCAAACAGCATCTCCACCGGCTTGGGCTCAAAGAACTGTTTCGCAGCGCCAGACAACTTGCCCGCTTTGAATAGGTCGCGCCATTGCACGTAAGCCAACATTTTGTAGCGATAATTGTTGTTCAGGCCGTCCGGCAGGTAGGGCTGAAAACTTCGAATGTACTGATACTTGCCTTTGCGAATGGACCGCACCAGATCGTACTTTTCGTCAAATCGGTCTGCGTATCCAAACGTCTCGTCGCGTGAATTGACTTCGTCCATCGTGATGCCCTTTCCAAGGAACGGTTTTCCGTCGACTTGTTTTGGAACGGGCACACCAGCCAAGTGCAGCGTTGTGGCACCAAAGTCAACGAACTCGACGAATCCTTTCACACGTGATCCAGAATCACCATCTACTAGATGGGCAAAGTTCTTGGGGACACGAACGACCAATGGAACGTGCAAACCCGATTCGTAGATGTAGCCTTTACCGCGAGGAAGCACGCCGCCGTGGTCACCAAAGTAAAACACAAACGTGTCTTCCAACACGCCGTCTTGCTCTAGCTTTGCAATTGTCTGGCCAACCAATTTGTCGATTGACATGATGTTGTCTTGGTAACGCGCGTGCGTGTATCGAAACTCCGGCGTGTCGGGAAAATAGCTGGCAAGTTTGACAGAAGCAGGGTCTGTTATTGTCTTGTCGTTTCTGAACGCGGTTGCAGGAAAATGCAAAGAGCCTTCGTGAGATTTTGTGTGCGTTTCCATGTGAAAGAAAGGCTGAGATTTGTTTTCGCGATCGCGCCACGATGCGTTTTTGGATGATTCATCCCAAACCCCGGTCCCTTCGACCGCGTTGTAGTCTTTTTTGCTGCGGTTGGTCGTGTAGTATCCGGCGTCGCGCAAATAGGCCGGAAACATTTTTAAGTCTTTTGGCATTTCTGCCAATTTGTAGCGCCGATGGAACTGCGTCCCGATTCGAGGGCCGTAGCAACAAGTTGCGAGGGTTGTTCGGGCGACACTACAGACCGGAGCGTTGGAGAATGCATTGGTGAACGTGAATCCCCGCGCGGCCATCGCTTCGATATTCGGAGCCGGGGCGCCGCCGTCAAAGAAATGGTTCAAATAGTGGATCGAGTTGTCTTCCGAGAGAATCCACACAACGTTGGGACGATCGGCAGCTTGCAGCGATCCACAAACCAAGAGAGAACAACAGAAAGCAAATATCGTTTTATGCATCACGGATCTATCGAAAAGAAGGACGGCGGGTCGATTTCGAAAGCACCAGGATACACTGTTTGATTTGCGTCTTGTGCAAAGGCCGCAAATCTTCCGGGCAAGGCAACAGGGCAAATCACTTTTAGAAGCTAGAGGGTTTACTAGCACGCAGCGCCAGCAAGTGAATCCTCGTCATTTACAGGAGATTCACTTGCTGGCGCTGCGTGCTGGTATTGCGAACGCATGCCCAGTTTCAAAAAGTGCTTTGCCCTGGACAAGGCGATCAGGCGTTTTGATACAGGTCGGATCCTTCCAGATATTGGTCGCCGAGTTCATCGATCAGCTTCTGGATTAGATCTGGCTTTTCAATCCGTTCGAAAGAAAGCCCATAGTCGGTGGTTACGTCGCCGGTTCCATCGCGATGCATGGTTCTTGACGAGCCCGTCAATTCCTCGTCTTCGTAGGTCTCAATCTTTACCGAACGAATGCCGCTGAATACAAAAGCTCGCTGATCTGTCATCGCATAGACGGTGCGTTTCTGCAGAACCAAGTCCCGCAACGGTGAGCTCAGCATGCCCAAGCCAATCAAAATGAACGGAACACCAAACAACGGAAACACGAACCCGATCCAGCCAGCCACACCACCAAAACCGCCACCAGCTTGAGCGGCGGAAGCCACCCAGAAAATGGCGAAAGACGTCCAGGGAATCGCAAACAAAAATTGTCCAAGTATCCCGTTGCGAAACCATATCGGCTTAGGCTTCCCCACCCACAACAGGTCTTCCCCGTCGCGCAGTTCCCTTTCAACCATCTGCTGCTGCTCAATCGGCAACTCGAAATCATTCCTCAACTGATGATCTCGTCTCATGTTTGTGTCCCCTGTAACCTCTAACTTCCTGGAGTCTCTAACTCTCTGGAGCCCTGTACTACTCAAACATTTTATTCAATTCTGCGGCCCATGTTTCCCAATCGTTTGCGGCGTCTTCAAAATCAACTCGCATCCAACGCACTGATTCTTCTGGCATCACGCGTGGCGGAAACTTACTTTCGCGACTGATTGGCAATTGGCTACTGTTTCCCATCGCCAATCTGTCTTCGGTGGTTGGCAACACCAAGTAATCGGCCAGCAATCCGGCTGCAACTCGATGCGGCGCGTTTTTCAGCACAGCGATCGTGTTGGGGATTCGCAGCGTTCCGGGTTGATCGGGAGCTTGATCGGGGAAAACGATCGCAACATTTCGGCCCAAGTCTTTTTCGATGATCGCATCGTCTGTGTCGGTTAAGCCCCAAGCAATGTTGCCAGCCGACACGGCCAAAGCGACTTGTTTGTTACCCGATAAAATAACAGCGTTGTCACGGATCGCCGCCAGTTGCTGGAGTGTTTCGCTGCGTCCGTTCTTTTCTCGCAAGACGGCAAAGTGTGTTGCGGTGGTTCCAAACAGCGGGCGTGCCATCGCACACTGGTCTTTCCATTTGGGATCGGCAAGTTCCGCAACACTGCTGGGATAGTTCGCTTTGTCCGCGATCAAATCTGTATTGACCAGCAACACACGAGCTCGAGCTGCAAAGCCGCACCAGGTCCCATCGCTGGATATCATGTCGGTCGGCCAGCCAGACCGGTTGGCCCATTTGCGTGGTTCCAGCAGGCCCAGTTTTTGTAGCCGGACGGTGTGCATGATCTCGTTGTTCCAAAACAGATCGCACGATGGTTTTTTGCTTTCTGCGATGATTTGGTTCACCAATCCAACGGTCTTAGTAGATTCAACGTCATATTTGGCGATGACCTTGGTTTCGTTATCGACACTGCGCTGAAACGCCGCCAAAATCGGCGTCGCAAAATCACGATCCAACGCCGAATAAACCACCACGTCGCTTTCGGATCGGCTGATGCAACCAGACAAGCAAACCAAGACTGTCAAAATCAGGTTAAACTGACCAAATGATCGAACATCAAAAGATCGAAATAGCGAAGCGACATCACGAAGCGAAGTTCTTCGCTGAAAAGCGGCTAGTTGCTGAAAAATGGTTCGTTGCATCGGTACTGACTGGTGAAATACGGTGCCCGCCAATCGTAAGACTGGCAAGACTGTTTTTGTTTGCGCTTTTTGCTTTGTTGACGATTCCCCTGTCGGCACAGGATGGCGACAACACAGTCACCGAACTGAAACGTCATGACAGCAAGCATATCACGTTGACGACGGACATCGACGACAAAGATAAAATTAGTGACTTGATGGCCGCGTTCGAGGCGGCGGTGCCGCAGTGGACAAAATTCTGGCGACTGCCCGAGGGCAGTTTGGATGACTGGAAAGTCGATGCTTATGTGATCCGCAACAAAGCGACATTTTTAAAGGCAGGCCTGATCCCAGATAGTGTCCCCAATTTCCCCTTTGGCTATGCGTTGGGTCAGCAGATCTTTGTGATGGAACAAGACAGTCTGTACTACACCAGACACCTAGTGCTTCACGAAAGCGTCCATGCGTTGATGTTCAAACATTTCGGCGGTGCGGGCCCAAGTTGGTTCATGGAAGGCAGCGCGGAGATGCTGTCGGTGCACCGACTCACTGGCTCGGACACTCAGATCAATCAACCACCAGCCGACCGCAGTTCCGTTCCCTATTGGGGTCGTTACAAATTGATGAGCGAACGCCGAAAGGCCTCCGGAATCCCTTCGCTCAATTCGGTCATCGAATATCCGCGCGACTTGAATTCGGATGTCGAATCGTACGCTTGGAGCTGGGCAGCCACGATGATGTTGTACAACTACGATGATTTTCGCGATGCGTTTTATCGAGCGGCAAAGAACGGGCAAGACGAAGATGAGTTGTTCAATGTGAAATTGCGCCGCGATCTGCAGACGCAATGGCCTGTCGTGGACGCGCGGTGGCGGCTGATGTGCAACGATTTGAACTATGGGTTTGATTGGTCCAAAGAAAAAGTCGCCTTGTCGATGAAAGATCAAGTTTGGGACGGATCAGAATTGTCGATCGCAGTGAAACCAGATCAAGGCTGGCAATCGATCGGCGTGCGGCTTAATAAAGGAATGAAACTGAACGTCACGCCGTCGGGGCAATGCGTTCTGGGCAACAAACCCAAGCCGTGGGTTAGCGAACCAGCCGGGGTTACAATTCGATACCATCATGGTCGCCCGCTGGGGCAACTGATTGCGTGTATCGTGGACAACGCGCCCGATGCCAAAAGCAGTGATGCGAAGACCATAAAGCCGCTGCCGATCGCGTCGATCACCAAGCCGATTCAGATTCCGATTCGTGAAAACTGCTGGCTGTTGTTTCGTGTCAACGATGCTCCTGGCGAATTGGCTGACAACACGGGGGCTTATCAAATCAAAATCC
>CAZZDZ010000151.1:0-2294 GCA_964652675.1 uncultured Pirellulaceae bacterium | reverse complement strand
AACGATGCTCCTGGCGAATTGGCTGACAACACGGGGGCTTATCAAATCAAAATCCAAGCCGGCAGGTAGATCTGCCCAATCCACAGTCCCGCCATGCGAAACGTTTTTATCGGGTTTGCGATCGCACTTGTTGTGATGGGCCAACTTCACGCCGACTGGCCCCAATTTCGTGGCCCCAACGGATCCGGTGTCGCGACGGGACCAGAACCGCCAATCGAATTTGGCCCTGGTAAAAACGAACTCTGGCACGTTGATCTCCAAAGTGGACATTCATCCCCGTGTGTCGTCGGCGACCGCATTTTTTTAACGACCCATCAGCCTGGCTCCAAACAGCTATCGATTGTTTGCTTAAATCGCGACGACGGATCCACTCGTTGGCAACATAATATTTCCGTCGACAAAATCGAAACGGGTCATCCATCATTCAGTCCAGCCAGCAGTTCGCCCACATCGGACGGGCAACGCGTTGTTGCCTACTTTGGGTCCTACGGTTTGATTTGCTTGGACATCGCAGGCAAACAGCTTTGGGAAATCAAATTGCCGTTGACCAAATCGTACGCGGGCAACGCGATCTCGCCAATCATTGTCGATGATCAAGTCATCTTGTATCGAGGCAACTATGTCGATCACTATTTACTGAGCGTCGACAAAGAGACGGGGAAAGAAAACTGGAAGATCAAGCAATCGGAAAAGTTCACACCGGACATGGCGTGCACTGGGATTCCGATTGTTTGCGATGACAAATTGATCGTCCATACCGCTCGCAGCGTTCAGGCGTTTGATCTGGCGACCGGCAAACGGCGCTGGATCGCGAACTGTAAAACGACCGCGACCAGCACTCCGATCTTGGCAGGTGATGAAGTCGTGGTTGCGACTTGGAATCAAACCGGCGAAGAAGCATTGACGCCACGTTATCCAGATTACGAAACGCTGTTGAAGGATAACGACAAGAATTCAGACGGAAATCTCGCGAAAAATGAGTTTCCAAAGATGATGATGTTTCATCGTAGCGAGGGAACCGAGGCACCACAAAATGGTCGACCGATACGTTTTGTGATGGTCGACACCAATAAAGATGGTCGCGTCGGCCCGCGCGAATGGGCTGCATGGCAAAAAAGGAGCGATGAACGCCGAAAGACTTATGTCCCGCACGGATTGATCGCGATCAAAATTGACAGCGCCGGCGAAATCGATGTCGACAACATCCGTTATCTTGCACGAGACGGCATTCCCGAAGTTCCCTCACCGCTGCTTTATCGCGACCATGTTTACTTTGTCAAAAACGGGGGAATCCTGACCAGCGTCAATCGCGTCTCAGGCGAACGCGTTGCACGAACGCGAACCAAAGGCAGAGGAACCCACTATGCATCGCCCATTTTATGTGGCGACAAAATTTACTCGTCTTCGGGTGACGGCATAATCACGGTTGTTCAGATCACTGATGCCAAACCGAAAATACTGGCGGGTAACGACATGAACGACGGTGTCTACGCAACGCCCGCAATCGTTGATGGAGTTTTGTACGTGCGGACACACAAGAAACTCTTCGCGTTCAAGCGTCAGCAATAAACTCCTGTTGTGCCGCTGTGCGGAGCCGTCGTTTCGCCGTGATTGTATGCAACACAAAAATCACGAAGCTTCCCAGCGCGGCAGCCCCAAAGTGCCAAAGTGAGACTTTGTGATTTTTGCAGCCCCCGCCAGTCCTGCGATTTTTTTTGATTTTGCTATACTAATTGCGCTGCTCTAAATCGTGATCCCCATTCGAGACAGGGACGGAGTAACATTCGAATTGTTTGCTGAATCGGGCGTTCAGCCGTCGCCGAGCGACGATGGGGGGTGCCGCATTTAATAAACAGAGTCATCCAATGAAAAAGAAATCTTCAAAAAAAATCCAAACCAAGAAAGTACCGACTTCCGTCCGCATCGATTTGACGGGGCATCAGTATGGACGACTGACGGTACTTGGATTTGCAGGCTACCGCGACACCGCCCTGATGTGGAAATGCCAATGCGAGTGCGGATCAGTGTCAGACTACTATCGCAACAATCTACGCAGCGGCACATCGACTCAATGCATTGATTGCCGTCACGAAGATTTTGGTGAACGGTCAACGACTCACAACATGCATCGAACCCCCGAATATCGAGCCTGGGAGCGTGTACGCAAAAGCGACAATTGCTGCCAGCGATGGAGCAAGTTCGAGAATTTCTACGAAGACTTGGGTGACCGCCCTTCCGACGAGCATCATATCTCTCGGTCGGTCGCCTCAAGAGGATGGAAGCCCAGCAACGTT
>CAZZDZ010000150.1:0-13433 GCA_964652675.1 uncultured Pirellulaceae bacterium | reverse complement strand
CGGTCCCGGCGGTAGGGGCTGACGAAAGCAGTCAACGTGATTAGCCCCGCCGAAGCCATCAGGCTGGCGACCGATCCGATCCGGCGAATGTTCTCTTCGCGATCGATTTCGCCAAAACCCAGCCCAAACCGATTTGCGAATTCTGCTCCATGTACTGGTTCCAGCTTTGCCGGAGGAGCGCACAATCCGTGACGAATGTTGTCGCCATCAAGCAACGTCGTCGCCCGGCCAAGCTGATTCAATTGGCGGTCTAATTCGTTGGCCACGGTGCTTTTGCCACAACCACTGAGCCCGGTGAACCAAACGACAACGCCGCGTTGGCCCAGCCGTTCTTCGCGAGCTTTGCGATCAACGGTGTGATCATGCCAGACAATATCAGACTCTTTTGCCATCAGGTTTTGCCAAAATGAAGAAATCATGCAAACCATCATCGTAGAATGATGTGCGCCGGCTGACCAGTTGGTCGCCAGAGTCCTGCCTTTTACATCGTCTTGCGTTTTACACCCCTGCCATACACTCACCCCGCTCCCTTCACAATGAATCTCCGCCGCGTAACTGAATACTGCAAAACTCTAAACTGCCCGATCGTTACTTTGGCAATTGCCTTGGCCCTAAGCTTTGGCTGCCAAGTTGCTGCTGCGGAAAAACCGGTCAAGGTGTATGTCCTGGTCGGGCAGAGCAACATGCAAGGTCACGCGCAGATTCGGACGTTCGAGCACATTGCGATGGATCCCAAAAACGCTGCGTTGCTTGAAGCGATTCAGAATGCCGACGGGACGCCCCGTGTTTGTGACGATGTTTGGATTTCGTCGCTCACAACCGTAGGCGAAAAAGTCGGCAAGTTGACAGCCGGTTTTGGGGCCGATGACAACAAGATTGGCCCCGAGCTTACGTTTGGAATCTTCAAACAGAAAATGCTTGGTGAACCGATTGTGATCATCAAGGCAGCGTGGGGCGGAAAAAGTTTGCACACGGATTTTAGGTCCCCCAGTGCGGGGCCGTTCGAGTTCAGCGACGCGCAGCTTGAACGATTCAAAAAACAAAACAAAGACATCGACAAAATCAAAGCGGACAAAAAGGAAGCGACCGGTCACTACTACCGACTGACGATCCAGCACGTCAAAAAAGTTCTAGCCGATCTCAAACGCGTCTATCCCGAATACGACAGCGACCAGGGTTACCAGCTGAGTGGTCTGGTTTGGTTTCAAGGTTGGAATGACATGGTCGATAGCGGCATCTACCCTGATCGCGGCAAGCCCGGTGGGTACGACAACTACAGCACGCTCCTGGGGCACTTCATTCGCGACATCCGCAGGGATCTCTCTTCGCCGAAGTTGCCGTTTGTGATCGGTGTGATGGGGGCCGGCGGTCCCGTCGATGAATACCTGCCTGACCAAAAACGTTACGCGGCTATCCATCAGGGGTTTCGCGACGCCATGGCCGCGCCCGCAAAGTTGCCCGAATTCAAAGGCAACGTGATGGCGGTCTTGACCGAAAAATACTGGGACCGAGAGTTGTTGTTGCTTCGGGCACGCGAAAACAAAGTGAAACAGAAAGCAAAGCAGCTTCAAAAAGAAGGCAAGCTGGACCGCGACGCGCTGCGAAAAGCACAAGAGGATCTTCGCGTCAAAGAGTTCACCGAACGTGAACGCGAGATCTTAGAAAAGGGCGTGTCGAACGCTGAATTCCATTACCTTGGCAGCGCCAAAATCATGGCGCGAATCGGAAAAGGGTTCGCCGAAGCCATCACGCCTTGAATGCCTATCGCACGCATGACGTCTATCGCCCTACGGCGTCTATCGCAGGGCCATCTGTGCCACGCTTCGTTGATCCGAAGCGGCCAGTTGGTTGATTGGGATTCGAAAGGTTTTTCCTTTTGCAGACAACAAAACGATATTGTCTTCGATGCCAACGAACGTTGCTTCGACACTTTGGCCAGTCACAGCCGTCCACATTCGTTTTGATTTCAAGTCCGAGTCGATGACCGAAACGGTGGACGATCGTTCGGGTCGCAGGTTCAAACGATCGACTGTCTTTTGCAATCGATCTCGCTGAGCCGCAACTTCTGCCAGTTGTTGACGTAGAGATACAGCAGTCGCCGTTGCCTCTTTGACTTGGGTGGTCAGTTCGTTGATTCGCCAGACGTAAGATCCGTCATCGATCACTCGGTCAACCGGCTGGCTTGTCAGGCCGACCATAGGCGCATCAAGATCAAGGGTCTCGAAATCGTCAAGCTCGTCTATTTCATCAAGCGTATCGGCGGGTTTTGAAACGTCTGCAACCGGCGCAGCCGCCTCGACGTGGGATTGTGTGAACCAATAACTGAAAGCCAGTGTTGGAATCAAAAGAAAGAGAACGGCGATGAGGGCCGTAGTGGTGATTTTGCCATCGCGTCGAGATGTATCCATGCAGCGCATTGGTCAATCCAAGAAGTGTTTGGTCGTCTTGGCCCCCTAACACGTTTGTGATTCTACGCCTCCAAAGCGTGCTGGTAAACTTTCGACCACCATTGTTGGTCCAAGCTCGCGAGAATAATGAACATCGTATAGATGGGTTCCAGCATGCGGCGACCAATCTACTGGGTAGTAACCGGTATGCCGCGGGCAAAACGATGCCGCTGGCTTCAATGGTTTGTGCCAGTTAGCGGCTATACCGCGACGCGAAACAGGAAAGATGAGTCGCCGCCACTCGGGCTCGCGCTTTTTGGTCCGCTGCTTCGGCAGCATGCACGATTTGCTGCAAGATATCCGCGTAGGCCGTGATCGGTTCGGCACCAAGGTCCCAGCCTGCAGCAACCAACTTTTGATAAGCGGACGCGGAATCCTTTGTCGGAACGTCCGCCAAGTGGAGTTCTTTTACCGATTCCCGCCGCGACTGCGCATCACCATCGATCAGCAAACTCAAGTAGGAATTCTCACGCACGCCGTCCGCATCTATCTCAAGTAGCCGCGATGTCGAAAATTTAGCGCTACGCTGTGCCGCCCAATGTGTTTTCAACCGAACACTTTGCGCGGTGAAGACGGATGCCGATGCGCCTTGCAAATACACGTCGATGGCTTGATCGGTTTCGCCAAGTTTTTCCAGTGAATAGCCTAGAAGATCAAAGGCCCAAGCGTGCTCTGCACTTGCTTCGATCACTCGACGGCAATGTTCGGCTGCTGCATTCCAATCTTGCGCAACATCCAGGGATAGACCAAGATTGGACTGCAACGATTGACGCAGCGAATCGGGAATCCGATCGACATCAAACATCCACTCGACCGCGCTGTCCCAGTCCAGCCCCAGGTCAACCGCTTTCTTGAGTGTCAGTGTCTCAGAAAGTGGTTCGTGCAAACAGTCTTGAACCAGTTCGCATCGCACGGCGATTTCGGCGACTTCGTTTTCAATTAACCGTTCGGCAAGTTGCGTGGACGAACAGTCTGGTGACAATACCGATTTAACTTCCGGCGGTAAGTGCTTTAAAGCCCAGTTCGCCCAATCGTTTTCGTTGGCTGGTCGTCGTTTGATTGGCTCGGCGGGAATCGCGTGTCGTCGGTGCGGTCCTGGCAATTGATCACAGACCGCATCGAACAAGATCGCTTCGGCCAGCGTTCGCCCCCAAGGAATCCAGTCACCGCCACCGTGGTACCACTGAATGATCTCGCTGGCGTTGTTGTCCGCATCAACACGAACTCCCAGCCAGTCGCCTTGGCCGCTGCCGATCAACGGCAAAAAATCAGGCGGCATCAAGCAGGGCCAAATCACTTCAGGCACATCGCACAGCAAAAGGCTTGGGTCGATCGCGTCGCGATATTCGTTGCCACCATCGACTGCAAAAACGCCTTCGTCAAACCACTGCACCAAGTCGTCCGACAGTTTGCACTGATAGTGATCCTCGAACTGCACAGACAGACTGCGTGAAGATGAGTTCGGGGAGGTCACAGTGGCAATGGATTTGATGTTGATTGCAAAGTCGTTTGTTTGCTCATGTTAGAACGTCCAACTGAGTATCGGCAATAACACTATTAAAGGCGGCGAACACCAGTTTAAGCGATTCGACGGATTGGTCGACTATTGAGTCCGCAATTCGATGGGATTGACGCTCAAATCAGGCCGAGCCGCTTTCAACTTTTTGATCCCTGCATCGGTGACACCGGTGCGTTGCAAATCCACGGATTCCAGGTTCCGCATCGCGATGATCGTGTCGATCGAATCGTCAGAGACTTTCGTCCCCGTCATCCAAAGAACCTGCAGGTCGGATGCACCCGAGACAGATTGAATGCTGCTGTCGCCCATCGGCATCCAGCTCAAGTCCAGTTCTTGCAAACGCTTGGCCTTGCTCAACCAAGTCGACAGCCCCGCATCGATCTTGGTCGATTCAAGTGTCAGTTGCTCTAGCAAATCGGGGCTGGGCAATAATCGTTCGACGTCCTCGTTGCCAACCGGAATGCCGGTTAAATCCAGCCAGCGAATGGTTGGCGATGGAGCGACTTTGGAAAGCGCCGATGGCGTGATCTCGCAGCGTGCCAAACACAAATCCGCAACCGGATAGTCGATTGGGTTTTCGTTGATCGTTGCATCTTTGGTGACAAGGAACCCCTTCAGTCGTCGCTGAACATCCGGTGCAATCTTGCCACCGGCGATGCCCGTTTTGATTTGGTATTCGCGACCAAGCAATTGATACAGTCCGATTCGTTGCTTTACGTCGCCACTGTCCAGGAAGTGATGGGTTTGGGCGATCGCGTGCGCGTACCACCTTGCGATGTCTTGGCGTTTCTGTGCGGCAAGTCTTCCGTCCGCTCGCAATTCATCGATCGGCATTTCATCGCCTCGCGACAAAACACGGTAACGCGCAAACTGCAGTCGCGACGAATTCCAACCGCCAACGGTGGCAAGCGTTTTGCCGACATGAAGCGATTCGAAATACCCCGCGATGCCTTCGATGATCCAAAACTCTGATTTCTCTGCTGGCTTGCGATTGCCCAAGCCTGATCGAGTTGCTTCGCGAAACAATTGGTGGACCAATTCATGACGCCTGGTTTCCTTGGCGTCCTCCTCGGACGAATACAGAAAGATTGTCTTCTGGTCGTCGTTGTAAAAACCCGTCGACTTTTCGATACCCGGAATCAGCGGTCCAAGGGTTTCCTTGTATTGGGCCGCATCGCGAAACAATACCACACGCAGCTTGCGGCGAATCGTGATCCGCGACGAATTGGCTGCCAGGAATTCTGCGACGTCTTGATCTCCCAGTTTTGCCAACGTGGTCGAAACCTGCGCGCTGGCTTCCCAAAACGGAAAAAACATTTGTGTCCAAACCCAATAGCACCGCTCCAGGTCTTCGGCAAACGCGCGGCTGGCCACCTCGTCAGCTTGGCTGTGAATGGTGAAGTGGGGCGTGTCGATCTGTTGGTACTTTCCAGGGCTCCATTTCAACCACCGCGGAGCCAAACGGCCGCGTTTGGAACTCGCCTGGACTGTTCCTTGCAGCGGCAATCCCAAGTATTTGCGAATTGATTTGTCGGCCGGGTCTGCGTGATGGGCCCGCCAAAGACGGATGTAGGTACGCCAACCATCGCTTGCCGCTGGCCCCATTGCCGCATCAGGAAATTGCGGAGTGCCGGGAATCGTTTGGGTGGTCGCGTCACTGGCAAGCGGCAGGAAAAACGTTGTGCGGTCGGCAGCCCAAGTCGTGATGCAGGCCAACAGGACGATCGCAATTGGCGACACGTACCTTATGTTCTCGTTAAACTGTTGGCTGAACATCCTGTCTTTCTCTCACCACGAAAAATCATGCCGATGCGACTATCCGCTTGGACTTCTCTTATTGTGACTGTTTTCTTTTCGTTTGGCATGGTCAATGCGGCAGAGAAGAACGTTTTATTTGTGATCACCGATGATGAGAGTCCGACTTTGGGCTGTTACGGTGACAAAATCGCGGTCACACCCGCCATCGATGCGATCGCCAAAGACGGCATGCTGTTTCGCAACGCCTTTGCCACCACCGCATCTTGCAGCGCCAGTCGCTCGGTTGTGATGAGTGGTCTGCACAATCATCGAAACGGACAATTCGGCCATCAGCATCACTTCCACAAATTCGCATCTTTTCACGACGTCGTCGCGTTGTCGCTCCCACGCGTGATGGCGGGCGCTGGATATCGAACCGGTCACATCGGCAAATACCACGTCGCGCCCGAGCCGGTTTATCACTACGAGACTTACATGAAAGGCAACGGTCGCAACGCAGTCGAGATGGCTGACCACGTCAAAGACTTTATCACGGACAAAACCGATGACCGACCTTTCTTTTTGTACTTTGGCACGTCGGACCCACACCGTGGCGGCGGCACTGACAAAACATCGCAGCGTGAATTGAAACCCAACTTGTTTGGCAATCTTCCCAACAAGAAAGCATTTCCCGGCGTCGACGAAGTTTTCTACGATCCGGACACACTGCCCATTCCATCGTTCTTGCCCGACACGCCGGACACGCGAGAAGAACTTGCACAGTATTACCAGTCGTGTTCGCGAGTGGATCAAGGCGTCGCCCGGTTGGTCGAAATTTTAAAAGAAGCAGATCTGTACGACAAAACCATGATTGTGTTCACCAGCGACCACGGCATGGCGTTCGCCGGCGGAAAGACAACGGTCTACGAAGGTGGTTTGCGAGTCCCAATGGTGGTGCGTGATCCTTATCAAGAAAAACGCGGTGTCGAATCAAACGCGTTGATCAGCCACATCGACATCACACCAACGTTGTTGGATTTTGGCGGTGGTTTGGACGCAAAGAAAAACGCACCCAAGGAAATGATCAACCCAGCCAAGTTTTGGAAAGAACGTGACGAAGCGACAAAAGAGAATCGCAACGGCAACAAAAAATTTGATCGCTACCACGGCAAGTCTTGGTTGCATTGCTTGTCGAATCCGGCAGACGAGCACCATGAAACGATTTTCGCATCGCACACTTTCCACGAAATCCAGATGTACTATCCCATGCGAGTCGTGCGGGACTCAAATTACAAATTGATTTGGAACATCGCACACCCGTTGCCCTATCCATTCGCATCGGATTTGTGGGCCGCCAGCAGTTGGCAAGCTCAATGGGCAAAAGGCAAAGACGCTCCGTACGGGAACACGACGGTTGGCAAGTACGTTCAGCGACCGGAGTTTGAATTGTTCGACATCAGCAAGGATCCCAACGAGACGACGAACTTGGCTGACAGCGAAGGCCATAAAACCATCCTGGAGCAATACAAAGCCAAGCTGAAAAAAATGCAAAAGGAAATGCAAGACCCATGGATCATGAAGTGGGACTACGAATAGATTTTTCAGGCCAAAGGCCGACACAATTGCTCTGGAAATTCGGTTGAGCCATTGGACGGCCGTTTTTTGCAATCGGCCACTTTGAAACTCTAGACTCAGCTGTTCGGTAAATCGGCTGGTGCGAGTGGTGGTGCTGCCATCGCTTCGCCATCTTTTGATCCAGGTACAGGTGGCATCTTGCTGGCCGGTGGGAATGCCGACTCGGGAATATCTTTCAGCGATGATTTGCGGTCTTCGTTGGCCAATAGCGAATAACCGACAGGCTTGTTGTTTTCATCAACCTCGAATCGGCCCCAGTACACGCGGCGGACGGGGTTGTAGTAGTAACGGTACTGTGGCTGGCTTGGGTAGGTGATCACGTAGTGATATTCGTATTTCACCGTGGTTACGTGGGTCGTCACGACAGGCGTGTAGTAGTAACGACAGTAGTGGTAGTTGTTGGTTGGGTGGTGGTTCCAGTTGGAATAATATTGGCGTCGATAAGTGGCCGCGTCAGCGGTCTGTGCGGTCGCGATCACGCCGCCAGCGACGACGGCGACCAACAGGGCAGTTCGGACTAACTTGGAAGAAATGGTTTGCGTTGACATCGTTTCGCTCGCGAAAAAAGGTGGTTTCAGTGGGCTGCATTGCCCGGTTCGCAAGGGAAACGAGTGTGCGAATCGGATCTTCTGAAAATTTGACAAAGTTTTTTACCTGCGACCTAGAAAGATTTTGCGAAGAAGTCGACCACTGAGCCGTTGTCCATCTGGCGATCATAAAGTTGGTGTTTTGAGAGCCAAAAATACCTAGCAACGATAGGCGAGGCGAAACAAGATGGCTACAAAAGACACCTGCACGAACCACCTTCTTTCTCTCGTCCCGCACTCATGCCCGACTCGAGTACGATTTCTAACGATGAAGACGTCGCCCTGGCGCGATCGATCGACATCGACACGCTTTATCAGCGATACAGTCGCCGTTGCCTGGCGTTCCTTTCCTCCCTTGGCGTCCGCGGCGCCGACGCGGACGATGTTTTGCAAAAAGCATGGTTGCGGATCTTTCAGTCGCTGGGCAAAAAACCCTTCGAAGGCCACTTTCGTGGTTGGCTTTTTCAGATTTTGCGAAACACGGCGATCGATTCGATGAGGAAGAAACGTCCCGAAGCCCTCAGCGAAGCCGACGCAGATTCTGCGACCGACGACATTGCCGCCCCTGATCAATCGATGATCGACGCGGAATACAAATCGGCGTTACAGAATTGCTTGGAAAACCTGGAGACCGACGCACGGCAAATTGTCAGCGGTCGACTCGCTGGCGAAAGCTACGAAGTGGTCGCGGAGAAACTCGAAATCCAAACCTCGCGGGCTCACCGTATTTTCTTTGATGCCAAACAGTCTCTAGGGAATTGTTTGCGACGCAGTGGATTCGGAGCAACATCATGAGAGCGATGAATTTGCCCGAGACACGCGACGAACAAATCGCTTGGATCGAATCCGAAATGGTTGGTACGGAATTAACCAAACTGGCCACCGAACTGCAAGCAATCCACAACAGCTCCGCGGATGCTTGGTCGATCGACCAATGGCCAACCGAAACCCGCGACGCCGTTCGCGAAAACGGATTGGCCGCGCTGGATTCGGCTCAGTTCAGTCAACTGTTAACGCAACCGCTACGTTTGCTCGCCGTTCAGCGTGATGTTTTGGAAAACGGATCGGACTATTGGAATAGCGTTCCGGTTCCAAGTGACCTAATGATCGATGGCCGTTTAAATGTAACACGGGCGGTTTTGTCATCAGACAACACCACCGCAAAGGCATCCACGCCATCGAATTCATTTTGGTCGGGCGCGACTTGGGCGGTCGTCGGTGCGCTGGCTACCGCGGCGATGTTTCTGTTGATCTGGCGTCCTGATCTTGGGAACCCAAACAACAATGTCGCTCAAGTTCCACCCGAAACCGGCATTGAAGATCCGATCGCGGCTCCCGATTTGCCCGGATGGGGATTTGAGAAATTCGCAGCCCGATTGGACTCACAAGACAGCGACCTTGCCAAAGCGGATCGCGAAACCTACCTGAATGAACTCGCTGCGGCGGCTGACACTTGGAGCAAAAAGAAACCTGCTACGCCCCAAGCCTTGGCGGTGCGGATTGGCGAATTTCGCATGGGTTGTTCCGCGATTCTGTTGGCTAGCCACAAACAGCTCCCCGAATCAGATCGTCAGTGGTTACGTACTCGCTGCCAAAGCTGGGCCAATGCGCTGGACCAACACTTGGCAGCGATCGAATCTGGCCAAGACGTAGACGAAGTACGCAAACAAGTTGATTCGACTGCAACGAAAATATCCGCTGCCTTGATCGGCCGCGCAGAAACACCCGCTTAAAAAATCGAGAACAGCATCATGCCCATTCGATACCTAGCCGCCCTGATTTGTTTGGTTGTCGCGTCACCGTTGTGTGCTCAAGACTCCAAGGCATATTCCGCGAAATATACGGCGAAAAAACCTGCCGAATCGCCTGCCGAGTTGGCCGCGGCGGCCAAAGAGATTTTTCGATCCAATTGCTCCGAATGCCACGGGGACAAAGACGCTCGCGCGGACGTGCGGATGCTGGACCACGCCGACTTGATCGACAACGATTACATCACTGCCAAGAAGCCTGACGATTCGTATGTTTATCAACTGATCACTTCGACTGATGACGACGTGATGCCACCGAACAGTCGCCCACCTTTGTCAGCAGATCAAATTGCAACCATTCGCCGATGGATTACCGCCGGCGCTGTTTCGTTTCCGGCTGATGCATCACGAAAAAAACGACGCAATACAAGGTCAGAAAAATCAGAGCCAGAGAAAGCGAAACGAGAAAACGCGGAACCCAAAACACCCTCCGAACCTGAACCCAAAACCGTCTACGTTCCTGAGCCAAAACCGGCTGTGGAACCAAAGCCGGAAGCCAAACCCGAGCCGAAACCGGAAGTCAGACCCGAAGCAAAACCGGTAGTCGAACCCGAGCCGAAAGTTGTCGAAAAGCCCGAACCAGAACCCGAGCCAGAGGAACCGTTGTTGGCCGACAAAGAAGTGCTAGAGGATATCTTGCAGCACATTCGCACGGTCGCGGATCGAGATCGTCCTTTCATTCGCTATTTTTCGATTCGACATTTGCTGGACGCCGGTGTGACGCCGCAGCGATTGGCCGAGCAGCGGGCCGCGATCGCAAAAGCCATCAACCACCTTTCCCGCGAACGCGAATTGTTCGTTCCCCAACCGATCGACACAGTCGCTGGCGGCACGGTGATGGCAATCGATCTGCGAAAATTGGGCTGGCATCGAAAAGTACTAAGCGATGCAGGCGATGCTTCGTCGACGTTGAATGTGTTTGACTTGGTTTTGCTGGAGTATCCTTACGGTATCCTGCCGGTCGGGTCAGAGACCTACGATCGTGTCCGCGCCGAATTTCTGGATGTTGCCGAACAAGTATTGCCGATCCCCTTTATTCGTGCCGATTGGTTTTGCTCTGTTGCGTTGCAGCCGCCGCTTTACCACGATCTGTTGCAACTGCCGGCAACTTTGGCAGAACTAGAAGACGATTTGGGTGTTGATGTCCAAGAGAACTTGGAATCGGGACTGGCTCTGCGTGGTGGCATGATGGTTTCTGGCGTCAGCCGCAACAATCGCGTCGTGGAACGTCATCCGCATCGCGACGGTTTTTATTGGAAAAGCCATGACTTTGCCACCAACACCGGATCGGAAAACATCCTTTCGAAACCGATTGAGTTTGTCGCAAGCGGCGGTGAAATGATTTTCCGATTACCCAACGGAGCACAAGCCTATTATGTTTGTGACGCGCGCGGAAACCGGATCGACGCGGCCCCCACATCGATTGTGGTCGACAAATTCGCGTCCGATCGCGTGGTTCGCAACGGGCTGGGCTGTATCCGATGTCACAACGCCGGGATCAAAGATTTTCATGACATTGTCCATGATGTGGTCAAGACTTTGCCCGGCAAGCCAGGATTCGATAAACGCCGTACTTTGGAGTTGTATCCAGCCAACAAGGATTGGGAGCCGATCGTCGAAGCGGACCGAAAACTGTTCTCCGAAGCGATGGCAAAGATCGCCGCCAACAAAACTCGTCGCGAACCGCTAACCATCGTGACGTCTGACTACTTGGAAGGCACGGTGACTTTGACTGAAGCCGCTGGTGAATTGGGCGTCGATCCCGATCAATTGAAAGCCAGTTGCCGAACACCAGGATTTACACGACTGGGGCTTTCACCGCTGGCGACTGGCAGCGTGATCCGACGTGATGCTTGGGAACATAACTTTGACGCAGCCGTCCATCTCCTTGGCGTCGGCACGCCGGTTGTCCCAGTGGACGGCAATCTGCGCAGCGAGTTTGTGCCGAGCATTGAACTGGCCGAAATTCAGCTGAAAACCAACAAGGCCAACAATTTCTTTGAACCCGGAGACGAACTGCGAATCACCGTCGTCAACGGAACCAACCGCGAGATCAATTTCGAGCTGTTTGGAACCAGTGTTAGCGGAAAAATCGTGAGACTAACCCAAAATGTTATGAAGTTAGCCGCTGGTGATTCGTTTACCTTTCCAGGAGCCGGTGAAAACGCAATCGAAATCCGCGGCGGCGTGGGGCGTGAACTGATTACCTTTTACGCCAGCACGTCAGAATTGCGACCAGGCAAAATTTACCGCGGCAAGAACGCAGCCGACCGAATCGTACACGACTTTTACAGCGGTGACCCGAACACGGATAGTGTGACAACGGTCATGAAGAAAACCATTTCCATTGAAACGAAGTAACCATGATGAAACGAACCATCGCAGTCCTGTTGCTCGGATTTTCTTTCGCGTCATTCAGTAACCAAGCGGACGCGCAAAGCCAAAACAATTTGGCAATGTCTCTGCGTCAGGCCGCCAAGCAATCGATTTCCTATTGCAAGGAAAATCAACTTGGCTCGGTCGGCGTACTGAAGTTTCTGGTCGTCAAAGACGGTGGTGATTTTTCGGACAACGTCGGTACGTTAAACACACTACTGGCAAAACGTTTGGAAATCGCATTGGTTTTGGCCAACGACCCCAGGGCACCCATCACGCTGATCGAAAACGCGTCTGCCGTTGCAGCCAAAACGCCTGGAGCCAACCATCTAAGCAAAGATGGCCGTCAAGCGATTTTGTCAGCCGAGTATCCTGTGATGTGGGGAGACGAAAAGGTAAAACCCGACGCAATGGTGACCGGCGTCGCGGAAGTTAGCGAAGACATGACAAAGCTGACGATTAGCCTGCTGGCGTTTGACAAAAATACAGGCGACTTGGCTCCGATCGGCAATGACTTGACCGCCGCCATCACGCCTCAATTGTTGACCGAAGTAGGCGAGAGTTTTTCAACTCGCGGCGCGTTCGATGGCGGCAAGATCACGAAAGTCAATTCACAGAATCCGCCCAGTGATCTACCGGATGATTCAGATTCTGGATTGAATAATCAAACTGCTTTGGCACTTACGTCGGTCAAGAAAATCCGTCAAGAAAAAACAGCGATTCATCCGTTAGTGGATCCTGCCGCTTGCGTTCGCTTGGAGATTGCCTACGACGGCAAGCTTATGCCGTTTGACATTCGCGATGGCAAAGCGTTGTTGCGTGAGCCAAAGCAGGGTCAGCGAGTAGAGATTTTCTTGACCAAAGACAAAACGCCTACTCGGTACGGCGTCGTTGTCAAAGTGAATGGTCAGAACACGCTGAACAAACAACAACTGCCCGATGCCCGATGTCGCAAATGGGTGCTCGCGCAACCCGGCGGCCGGTTCATGTTGAAAGGATTTCAAGTCACCAATCAAGAACTTGAATTGTTCCGCGTGCTCAGTAAATCCGAATCCAAAGCACGCGAAATCGATTACGGTTCGGACGTTGGAACGCTCAGTATCAGCGTTTTTCCCGAAGGCAAAACGCCGGGCCTGGAACTGGACGACGACAAACACGAAGCAAAGATTGTCGAAGCAGCAAAGCTACCTAAAGAACCGTCCAAGAATTTTAACTCGCTAAAAGCCAAGCTACTGGCCGATGCCAATCGTGGCTTGATTGCCGAGGGCAACAAGGTCGCTGGCAAAATCAACGTGGTTAAGTTTGTGGCCAGTCAAACACCAGT
>CAZZDZ010000149.1:0-13478 GCA_964652675.1 uncultured Pirellulaceae bacterium | reverse complement strand
TGCGTGCTAGTAGACCCTCTCGGTTCAGTCAAGAAAAACCGAGCGTTCCGTCCAAGTGTGTACGTAGAAACTTACGCAGCTTGCGACTTCGCATGTGCTTTTCTTCGCTGATGTGAATCGAAACGTAGGCATTTGATTCATCGCTCAGGTCCAGTTCGGTTTCTATCCCAAGCTTTGCCAACTGGTCCAAGTCGATTGCGTCCGAAGGTCCGGCCAAAGTGACTTCGACTGATTCGATCTCCTTTGTCTTGACCACTGCCCAGGTTTCTTCCTTGCCCGTTAGTTTAATGTGAACTTGATCGGGGTATTCAAAAGCCAGCGAATCGTCGCCCGAAATTTTCTGCATCGCCGTCAACACATCTTCAGCCAACGCAAGATTCCACTCAGGCGTTTCTCCGTCTGGGAATCCTTTTGCCAACGAGTGCCATCGTCGCCCAAGTACTTGCCAGGGATCACGAATCGGCTCCCGCTTCTTTTTCTTCTTTTGTTTCGATTCAGCGGACTTCTTCTTGGCCTGTGCGGTCGCCGCGACAACAGCCGGATGCAGTTTCTTTGCGGTCGACTTGGGCCCCGCCGTTTTAGACTTGGAAGCAGACTCAATGCGCACTTGTTCGGCTTTGGTTTTTGTTGTGCGTTTCTTGCGTTTTTTGGATGACGCCACGTCGTCGGCAGGATCCTCCGAAACCCCGTTTTCTGAATTTCTGTAGTCCGCGCCGGCTTGCAAAACAGGAGCCAAGAAATCCGCTGTTGTTTGAGCGCGCCGTTTGGCTTTTGATTTAGGTCGCGACGCAACCAAATCCTCTGGTGTACCCGAAAATACGATTTCGCCACCATGGACGCCAGCTCCAGGCCCCATGTCAATGATCCAATCGGCGCACTTGACCACGTCCAAGTTATGTTCGATGACGACGACGGTATTACCCATCTCGACTAATCGCTGCAGCACATCCAACAGTTTTGCGATATCGTCAAAGTGCAATCCGGTGGTGGGTTCGTCCAACAAGTACAACGTTTTACCCGTCATCGGACGCGCCAGTTCGGACGCAAGCTTGACTCGCTGCGCCTCGCCGCCCGAGAGCGTTGGCGCCGCCTGCCCCAGCGTGACATAGTCCAGCCCCACATCGCAAAGCGTTTGCAAGATTCGCGAGATCTTGTCGTGCGACGAAAACAACTCAACCGCTTCGCCACAGGGCATCGCCAACACATCGGCAATGGACTTGCCGTGATACTTTACCTCCAAAATATCTTCGTTGTAACGCAGCGAATCGCATTCTTCACACGGCACCCAAACGTCTGGCAAGAAATGCATTTCGATCTTGCGCTGCCCGCTGCCTTCGCACGTCTCACAGCGTCCACCGGGAACATTGAAACTGAACGCGCGCGGCGTCAGCTTGCGTTGAGCAGCAGCCGGTACGAGCGAAAATTGTTCGCGAATGAGATCGAATGCGCCGGTGTAAGTCGCCGCGTTGCTGCTGGGTGAATTGCCCAATGGTGATTGATCGACGCGGATGACTTTGTCAATGTATCGCACGCCATCAAGCTTCTTGTGGCGACCGGGCTTGGTTCGTGCTCGGTGTAGACGGCGTGAGAGTGCGGGGAACAAAATTCCGTTGATCAAAGAACTTTTCCCGCTCCCGCTGGGACCCGTCACGGCAGTGAAAACGCCAAGGGGCAATTCCAGATCGACGCCACGCAGATTGTTCTCTCTCGCTTCGATGACTTTCAAAAACTGAACGTACGGTTGGCCTGGTTTTCCATTTTTGGGTTTGCTCCGCACGGGTCGTCGAGTCACTGGGGTGGGGATCTGTTTTTTGCCACTTAAGTACCCGGCTGTCACCGAAGAATCGATGGGCTGGACATCATTGGCTGTACCCTGAGCGACGATTCGACCACCATGACGACCTGCTCGGGGACCAAAATCGCACAGGTAATCGCTGCCAGCAATGACGTCATGATCGTGTTCGACAACCAACAGCGTGTTGCCTTGGTCACGCAGCCGATGCAACGCGCTCAACAATCGCAGGTTGTCGCGAGGGTGCAACCCGATGGTGGGCTCGTCCAATACGTACAAGACTCCGCATAGGCCGCTGCCAAGTTGCCCGGCCAGCCGAATTCGTTGCGCTTCGCCGCCAGACAAAGTTGCTGCACCGCGATGCAACGTCAGGTATTCCAGACCAACGTCTAACAGAAATGACACTCGCGATTTGATCTCACGCATCAACTCGCCAGCGATTTTCTTTTCACGAGCTGTTAGTTTCCAACTGCCAACCGTTCCGGCCAGCCGATCCAATGGCATCTGAACGAGATCCGCCATCGTCAATCCGCGAAATTGGCTCGCCGCGGATTCTTCACGCAGACGCGACCCGTCACACGCCGAACAATCGATCTCGTCAACGAACTTTTCAAGCTTGCCACGCAAACCTGGCGTCAACCGAGATGCTTGTTCCAGGGCTGGATAGAAACCTTTGAACTGAAATCGGAATAAAACGTTGGCCGATTTGGAGTTTGGTTTTGCGTTTGGCTTCGTATCCGATTCGCGGACTTCGATCCATTGGTTGCCCAAACCATGAAACAGCGTTCGGCGCTGCGATACCGTGAATTCGTCAACCGCAACGTCAATTGGAATGCCCGTGTGCCGTGACAGAGCACACAACATCCACATCGACACGGATTCTTGGACGTTAGGCCATAGCAGCGCGGCTCCTTCGGCCAAAGTCGCGGTCGGAGAACTGATCAATGCGGCCGGGTTCGTACCGGTCTGCGATCCGAGTCCTTCGCACTGGGGGCACCAGCCGACCGAGGAGTTGAATGAGAAGTGATGGGGCGACAGCGCGACGAATGACCGGCCACAATCACCACACACCAGATGCTGACTATGTGTCACCTCGGTCCAGTTTTCTTCTTCACGCTGATCGTCGGCGATTGCCACTTGCATCACGCCGATGCCAAGCGACAGGGCTTGTTCGACGCTGTCGCCAATTCGCGAACGTTCCTTTGCGTCGACAACGATTCTGTCCACGACGATTTGGACGGTTTGCTTTCTGCGCGGATCTAATTTGGGAGCGTCGTCCAGCGAAGTCGTTTTGCCGTCGATCCGAACGCGTTGGTAGCCTTGGCTGCGAAGCGATTGCCAAGTGTCTTTCGATGCATCGCCGGGAACGACATCGATGGGCGATAGCAACAGCGCGCGAACACCGTCCTTCATCGCCATCACTTTGTCGACGATTTGATCGGGCGTTTGTGTTCCCACTGCAACGCTGCACTGCGGACAGTGCATCACGCCCAAACGAGCCATCAAAATACGCAAGTAATCGTAGACTTCGGTGACCGTCCCAACGGTACTGCGCGGCGAATGGCCCAGGTTCTTTTGTTCCAGCGCCACCGCCGGCGAAAGGCCTTCGATTCGTTCGACTTTGGGTTTTTGAACTTGGCCAATGAACTGTCTTGCGTAGGAGGACAGCGATTCGACGTACCGCCGCTGGCCTTCGGCATAGATCGTATCCATTGCCAACGAACTTTTGCCGCTGCCACTGGGGCCACAAAATACGGTCATCGCGTCGCGGGGAATATCTACATCGACCGACTTTAGATTGTGTTCGTTGGCGCATTCGACCACGACGTGAGTTCGCGCGGCCGGTGGCGGAGCGATGATGTCTTTGATCGCTTTTACTTTTCGTTTGCCCGCGCGTTTGATGCCCATCGCTTTGGCGATCGCCTCGCCCGTGTAGCTCTCAGCGACTTTCGCAACTTCTGCTGGCCTGCCTTCGGCGACGATCTGGCCGCCGCCCACTCCGCCTTCGGGGCCGACGTCGATGACCCAATCCGCGGTCTTGATCACATCCAAGTTGTGTTCGACGATCACAATGGTGTTTCCGCGATCAGCGAGTCCGTGGATGACTTTCAACAGCAACGCGATGTCCGCAAAATGCAAACCCGTCGTGGGTTCGTCCAATACGTACAACGTCTTGCCGGTCTCACGTTTACTCAGTTCGCGTGAAAGTTTGATCCGCTGTGCTTCGCCGCCCGACAATGTGGGCGATGGTTGCCCCAGTTTTAAATATTCCAGTCCGACATCGATCAACGTCTGCAACTTGTCAGCGACTTTGGGGATGTTTTGGAATAATTCCAAGGCTTCAGAGATGTCCATCTGCAAAACGTCTGCGATCGACTGGCCTTTGAATTCGACGGACAGAGTTTCGCGGTTGTACCGACGACCTTGGCAGACGGGACAAGTCACCCAGATGTCGGCCAAGAAATCCATTTCCAGTTTGTTTGCTCCGTTGCCATCACATGCTGAGCACCGACCGCCTTCGACGTTGAAACTGAAGCGACCAGCCGTATAGCCTCGCGTTTTCGCTTCCGGCAACCTTGCGTACAGGTTTCGTATCTCGTCGAATACTTTTACATATGTCGCCGGATTACTGCGCGGCGTTCGACCGATGGGCGATTGGTCAATCGCAATCGTTTTGTCCAAATGCTCCAATCCGCTGATCGAATCATGATCGCCCGGTTCACAATCGGCACCATTGAGTGCGTTACGAAGCGCCGGTTCAACGATCCCGCTGATCAACGAACTTTTGCCACTGCCCGATACACCGGTCACGCAAGTCACTGTGCCCAGTGGTATCGATACATCGATGTTTTTCAAATTGTGGAACCGAGCGCCGTGAACGGTCAGCAGTGATTCGGGATCGATAGGCCGAAGCTTTTCAGGAATCGGGATCGATCGTTTACCGATCAAGAATTGTCCGGTAACGCTCTTCTTGGACTTGGTCACTTGGTCCAAATTGCCAGCCGCAACGATCTCGCCCCCCTTCACGCCGGGCCCGGGGCCAAAGTCGACGATCATGTCGGCGGCCCGCATGGTGTCTTCATCGTGCTCGACAACAATTAGTGTGTTGCCCGCATCACGCAGTCGGACGAGTGTTTCGATCAATCGATCATTGTCACGCGAGTGCAGTCCGATCGACGGTTCGTCCAAAATGTATAACACGCCAACGAGCCCGCTGCCGATTTGGCCTGCCAAGCGAATGCGTTGCGATTCTCCACCCGAAAGCGTCGGTGCGGTGCGGCCAAGTGTTAAATAGTGAAGCCCAACGCCCTTCAAGAAACCAATCCGATTGCGGATCTCCTTGAGTGCTTCGGCGGCAATCTTGGTATCCGTTTCATTCAGTTTGATGGAACTGAAAAAATCAGCCAAGCGATCGATCGGAAGGTCACAGATCTTTGGGAGCGATAGATTCGGTTGGTCCTTAAAGTTTTTGGATTGCGAAGTGATCGTGACGGCACAGGCTTGTGGGTTCAGCCTTTCGCCGTGGCAATCAACACACACGATCGTGTTCATCAGTTTTTCGAATCGCGCCAACTGCATCCTGTTGCGACTCTTTTGGTATTGCTCCAGCAGTTCTGGGATCAGCCCATCGAAGGTTCCCGAATAGTTCTTGGCGCGACCGGCTCCGCGCCATGTGAATTTCATGTCGTCTTCGGTGCCCCAAAGCCAAACTTGGCGTGCTTCTTCGGGCAGATCGCACCATTTGCCGGTCAGCATCGTGCCGCTTTCCAGTTCCAGCTTTTTGTCCATCGCATCGGCGACGCCTTTGTAGATGTGACGTCGGTAGCGGCCCAAGTCGGCCCACGGCCCCAACAGAGACACGGCACCTTTGCGTACCGAAAGGGTTTCGTCTGGGATCAGCAATTCGGGGACAAACGTGTAAATCTCGCCCAAACCGTCACAGCAATCACACATTCCTTGGGGGCTATTGAAACTGAAAAGCTGTGGCGATGGCGGCTTGAAACTTTTGCCACAAGCTCCACAGGCATAGCGCGACGAATACAAGACGTCTTGTTTGACAGGCCCTGTTTGATCCGCGTTCTGTTCGCTCAAGGAAACGATGACGCTAAAATCACCCAACTTCAGCGCCACATCGATCGCTTCTTGGATTCGTCCTCGGTCGCGATCATCGGGTCCGATTCGATCCAAAATGACTTCGATATCATGACGTCGCTGCCGATCTAGCGCCGGTGGGTCGGCTAACCGAATCGTTTCTCCGTCGACGCGTGCGCGAGAGAATCCCTGTTTGCGCAGGTCCTCGAACAGATCTTTGAACACGCCTTTCTGACCGCGGACCAGTGGAGCCATCATCCAAAGTGTTGCGTCCACTGGCAAACTTAAGATGCGCGTTGCGATCGCGTCTTTCGTTTGCGCTGTGATCTCTGCACCGCAATCAGGGCAACAACCCGTGCCAACGCGAGCGTAAAGCACACGCAGGAAATCATAGATTTCCGTAATCGTACCGACCGTGCTGCGCGGATTTTTGCCGGTTGATTTTTGGCTGATTGATATCGACGGACTCAAGCCGCTTACCAAATCCACGTCTGGCTTGGGCATCTGGCCCATAAACTGGCGCGCATAGTTGCTGAGCGATTCGACGTATCGTCTTTGTCCTTCCGCGTAGAGCGTGTCGAACGCAAGTGAGGATTTGCCGCTGCCAGAGACCCCTGTAAAGCAAACCAGCTCGCCGCGCGGAATGGTCAAGCTGACATCGCGAAGGTTGTGCTCGCGAGCCCCTTTGACTTTGATCTCCGTGGTCGTCATTTGTTGCAGCTAGGCTCCGCGGTGTTTCGTTTGTGGATAAACCCCCTTCGTCAAGCCAAAGGCTATTCCCTCGCCGGCAAGGATTTTTCGGCGTGCGGATGCTCGATTACGGATCACGGTTTAAGGGATGAGCATGGTCAAAACCGGGTAATAGATAAAGGGGCAGCAAAACTGACGACGACAACATCATCGTTAGCATCAATTTTTCCGCAAAAACACGGTTCACCAGCATTGGACATCCAACCGTCGCAACCTAATGCAAGCAAGGAGGGATGGGGAACTTCCGGAAAAATCTCCAAGTGCGCAATAGTGAACAGCAGTGAACGTCCGATGTACCTCATTGGGATCGTTCTAGCCGAACAATCACGAGAAACCGAATTTTCGTCAGTCCATCTCCGCAACAGCAGTCAGTGTTGACCTGGTCTGATCGAATTACGTATCTCCCACCCACAACCACACCGCAGGTGGACAAGAACAAACGTTCACTTGATACGGATTACAAAGAATCGAAACGAGGTACCAATCAAATGAAACGTTTAATCACTACTGCCGTAATGGCATTGTTCATGGGGATCAGCGCGCAAGCTGCCCTCGTGACATTCAATTTCCAAACCTCTCCATCGGGATCTGCCCCCGACCTTATCGATAATCCATTGAACTTTTCCGGTTCGGGATCAGAGGCAGGTGTCAGTTTCAACGCCGATCTCCAAGTCAGCAGTTCTGCTATTTTGCTGACAGATGCAAATGGAATTGGAATTTTTGGAAACACGACCGAAATCAACGCATTGGAGTCGTTGCTGTTTGCATCGCCTACGATCACAACCGCAACAGGCGGAACGGCAACATTTACTGGGTTTAACTCAATCTCATTCGCCGAATTCAACACTGGTGACTTAGGTACGGTTAACGGAGCTAACGTTAGCGCCGACGGACCTTTCGCGTTGGCAAACGCCGCAACCATCAACGTAGCAGGTGTCTCTAACGATGCCGTTGCTCCTGGTTTCCAGGTAACTCAAGTCGTCGCAGACTTTACAGTTGTTCCAACAGCAACGGGTGTTGCTGGCGTTCCTGAGCCATCATCCTTCGCAGCTCTTCTGCTGATCGGTGGATGTGCTGTTTCGCGTCGCCGACGTCGCAAATAGAAAGACTACGGATCTTTGCTGTCTAGCCGATGAGGCAAGCCACGAAGATCTCACGTCGTTAAAAATCCAACTCGAAAACGCCTGTCGTCTCACGTCAGGCGTTTTTTCGTGCGCTTAAAGCCAAATTCTCGAACGCCCTCCAAGTATTTGGAGGGCGTTTTCTTTACCCGCACAACGGCCGAATCGCGGATGGTTTAAACTTGGTAGTCGTCAACACGACATTTACGAACCCCGCCGTAAATCCCCCGCCATCCCCGTTCAGGCAATAACAATGCGACCTGCTCTTCTGCTCCTTTTGTTTGTCACGATCGCAACCAATGGCTACGTTCAAGAAGTTTCGACGAATCCAAAGTCGGCCACTCCTGATCATTCCGACGTGCCTTACTCCTCGGTTGCCGATTCACAAAAGCTGGACCTGTATCTGCCTGACCAGTCCGCGCATCCCAGTCCATGCATCATTTTCGTTCATGGTGGTGGCTGGAAAAACGGATCAAAGAAAAGCGGCGCCAAAAACGCAGCCTGGTTGGCTAACCATGGATTTGCGGTTGCAAGTATCGACTATCGATTGACCGACACAGCACAGTGGCCTGCGCAAATAGATGACTGCCACGCCGCCGTTGATTGGGTCAGGCGAAATGCTGCAAAATACAATATCGCTCCCGAGCGCATCGGTGTCTTTGGAACTTCTGCGGGCGGGCACTTGGTAGCGTTGATGGGGACTAGACCATCCAACAGCCGTGTCCAAGCGGTGTGTGATTGGTTTGGGCCTTCCGAATTGCTAACCATGCCTCCAAACAACGTCGGCGATGTTGCCAATTCAAACGGGGCCAAACTATTGGGGGCGACCGTCCGCGAAGTTCCCAAGCTTGCCAAAGACGCCAGCGCCCTGGATCACGTTTCTGCGGACGATGCTGCATTCTTGATCATGCATGGCGAAAAAGACCCCGGCGTCCCCTTGGAACAAAGCCAAAAGCTACACGCAAAACTGATCGGCCATGGAGTCCCGTCGAAACTACACGTCGTCGCAGGCGCCGGGCACGGTGGCAAAGAATTCCACACCCAATCGAACCGACAAATCGTGCTGCGTTTTTTTCAACGCACTCTCATGAGCAACTGGTCCCAAGGCTCGGGCGCAAACGGATCTTTCGCTGTTGCCGATGCGAACGCCCCGGCGTCTTGGAGCGTCGTGCGAAACGAGAACGTTCGCTGGCGAAAGTCACTTCCCGAAACTGGACAGAGCACGGTGGTGACTTGGGGCGATCGGATTTTCTTCACGACGCTTCAGCCGGTTCATTCCGACAGCGAATTGGGTAGCAATATCGTTGCATGGTGCTGCAACGCCGAAACGGGAGAAACGATTTGGAAAAAGGACATTCCCGCAAAGCATCCGCTTCGGCTATCCGGTTGTTTTAGCGACAGCAGTTCTCCACCACCGGTGACCGATGGACAGCGAGTTGTCTTTTTTAACGCCTCTGGACGAATTGTGTGTTTTGATTTCGATGGCAAGCAGCTCTGGCAAAACGAAATGATGCCGGTAGGACGATCTCAACCGTTTCGCGTTGGCGACAACTTGGTTTTTATCAGCCAATCGTACATGCCCGACGAACACGGACATTTCACGCACGAGCACAAAAACCTGCCTGTAGAGGAATGGACTCAGCTACAAGCATTAAATATCGCAACCGGAAAACCAGCTTGGAAAACCGAGTGTGGTTCCAACATGGGCTGCGTCCCGTTGCCGCTGACACGCACAGACGGTCGCGAAGTCATCGTGGTTGGCCGTGGCGGAGGCCATTCACCGCCGGAAAAACCCGAAGGCATCTCGATGGTCAGCGCCCAGGACGGATCAACTTTGTGGACATTGCCACTGAAGAAATTCATGAGCACGATGACATTCAATCTGTACGGCGACGAGATCCTGGTTTTTCATGGCGGCGAACATTTGTGGGTCGATGCCACAACGGGCAAAATCACACGCCGCGCTTCGATCGTGGGAGACGTCACCGTTGACCAATATTCCAAAGAGAAAGACGTCTGGCGCCGCAACACAGTCAAATTGGCTGAGTCCAAAAAATCCAGAATGATCATCCAACAGTCCAACGTATTGGCTGGTCGTTACCACTACTTTCGCAGCTACACTCAGCCCTGGCTTGGTCGCGTGGATGTGGTTTCTGGTTCGGTTGAATACTTGCAACTACCGATTCAGTTAAAACGTGATGCCGACGATTCAACGGACCATCTATTCTGGGACATTTCCGACATGTCCCCGCAAGCAATCGAAGTCGCCAAGAACTCGCAGAACAAATCGAAACCACTCAAGTCAGTGCCGATTCAATTCCAAGGTTTCGCGCTCAACGACATGAAAAATTCGTCCGGACATCGTGTCGTTGGCGACTTGCGATCTCGGGGTAACGGCTGGGGGCATCACGCATCCCAGTTGCCAACGGTCATCGGCAAGCGACTGTTTGTGCCGACCATGTCGGGTACCGTTTATGTCATCGACTATGCAAACAAGGTCTTGGACAACCGAGCCATCGTGTCCATCAATGATCTTGGTCCAGTTGGCGAATCATGGAACCGAGCCAGCCTTAGTTTCTCGCGTGGTCGATTGTATGCCCACACGATCAGAGAATTGATCTGTATCGAGTGAAAACGCCCCGTCTGCAAAGGCTTCCCTCGAAACGGTAGATTGTTGCTCGTCCAGCAATCTCCGTAGAATCCTTGCCACTCATGACCAATGAAACTCAAGACATGTTTGCCGACAAGAACCGTCTGTTCTTGCTCGACGGCATGGCATTGACCTATCGCGCACACTTTTCGCTCATTCGCAGCCCGCGATTTACTTCATCGGGAATGTGTACCTCCGGCGTATTCGGAATGATGAATGCCGTTCTGGACATCATCAACCGACAATCGCCAACGCATATCGCTGCCGCGTTCGATACGCCCGAACCCACTCAGCGGCACATCGATTTTCCCGAATACAAAGCTCAACGTGACGCGATGCCCGAAGACATCGCCGAACAACTGCCCTACATCGACAAATTGCTCGATGCGCTAAACATCCCCGTGATCCGGATGCCAGGCTACGAAGCCGATGATGTGATTGGGACGCTGGCCAAACAAGCTGCGACAAAAGATTTTGACACTTGGATGGTGACCCCGGACAAGGACTACCACCAATTGGTTGGCCCGGACGTCTGGGTATTCAAACCCGGTCGCAAAGGAGGCGATGTAGAAATCCTGGGCATCCCCGAAGTGCTCGCGAAATGGGAGATCGAGCGTGTTGACCAAGTGATCGACATTCTGGGATTGATGGGCGATAGCAGCGACAATATTCCTGGCGTCCCCGGCATCGGTCCCAAAACCGCTCAAAAACTGATCGCAAAATACGGCAGCGTTGAAGGGTTGTTGGAGCATACCGACGAACTGAAAGGAAAACAGAAAGAACGGGTCATCGAAAACCGTGAGATGGCATTGCTTTCCAAGCGACTTGTCACCATCCAGTTGGACGTTCCTGTCGAATCGGAAGTGGAATCATTCGCTTGGAAAGAATTTGACGATGAAAAACTGAAAGCACTCCTCATGGAGCTTGAGTTTGACAGCGTCGGCAAACGGATGTTTGGAAAATCGTTTTCCTCGGCTCAGTCCAGAGCCAAAGTTATCCGCGAAAAACGCGAAAGCGAAATCCAAGCGACTTTGTTCGACGAACCGGTTACCGAAAAGACGATCGCGGATGTCAAACATGACTACAAAACCGTAAAAACAAAAGGCGAACGCGACAAACTGATCAAATTGCTCGGCAAACAAGATTCGTTCTGCTTTGATACGGAAACCACCGGTCTGGATCCGCGTTGCGCGCTGCCACTTGGAATTGCGTTTTCGATCGAGTCGCACAAAGCATTTTATGTCGTCATTCCCGAACAACGCGACGAAGCGATCAAGGTGTTGGAAGAGTTCCGGGATCTGTTCCAGAAAGAATCCATCAAGAAAGTAGGACACAACCTGAAGTACGACGTCTCGCTGTTAAAATGGCACGGCATCGAAGTTCGCGGCCAACTGCTTGACACCATGTTGGCTCATTCGATGAAAGAACCCGAGATGCGTCATGGTTTGGATTACTTGTCGACGCTGTACTTAGGGTACAAACCGATTCCGACCACCGACTTGATCGGCCCCAAAGGTGACGATCAAAAGAGCATGCGGGATGTCGATCTGGACAAACTATCCGAATACGCATGCGAAGACGCAGACGTCACTTTGCAGTTGGCCAGTGTGATCACGCCAGATATCGAAAAACGCGGTGTCGCAGAAGTATGCTATGACGTCGAATGTCCCTTGATCCCCGTGTTGGTGGACATGGAATACGAAGGCATTCGGCTGGACACAGAATCGCTTGCCGCATTTTCCAAGCAGCTGGCCGGTGAGATCGAAGATCTGCAAAACATCATCTTTTCTGAAGCCGGCCACGAGTTCAACATCGACTCGCCAAAACAACTCGGCGTCGTTTTGTACGATGAACTGGAGCTAGAAAAGAATCCAAAGAAAACGGCAACCGGCCAATATTCGACACGCGAAGCGGAACTGGAACGCTTGGCGCCTCGGCACGAGATCATCCGAAACGTCTTGGAGTATCGTAACGCACGCAAATTAAAATCGGTCTACGTCGATCAGCTTCCCAATTACGTCAACAGCGACACCGGTCGACTTCACACACACTACAGCCAAGCGTGGACGTCGACGGGACGGATGCAGTCCAACAATCCGAACTTGCAGACGATTCCGATTCGCAAAGAACGTGGCAAAGGAATTCGCGCCGCATTTGTCGCGCGCGACGACGACCATTGGCTACTATCCGCTGACTATTCGCAAATCGAACTGCGTGTCATGGCCGAACTTAGCCAAGACCCTGGGATGATGGAAGCGTTCGCTGGCGGTGAAGACATCCATACGGTGACGGCATCGAAAGTTTACAAAGTCGACGTTGACGACGTGACACGTGAAATGCGCGACAAAGCAAAAACCGTCAACTTTGGAATCATCTATGGCATCTCCGCATTCGGATTGCAGCAGCGTTTGAACATCCCGCGTAGCGAAGCCAAAGAGTTGATCGACAACTATTTTGAAAAGTACCCCGGAGTCCAAGAATACATCGATCGCACGATCGCGTTCGCAAAAGAAAACGGCTACGTCGCCACGCAAACCGGACGCCGACGGTATCTGCGTGACATCAATTCACGCAGCAAGACGGTCGTCAATGCCGCCGAACGATTGGCAATGAACAGCCCCATTCAAGGCACCGCGGCTGACATGCTGAAGCTTGCCATGATCAAAGTTCATCGGACTTTACGCGACGGCGGTTTTAAAACCAAAATGCTGCTTACCGTTCACGACGAAATCGTTTTCGACATGCCCAAAAGCGAATCCGAAACGGTGATGCCCGCGATCGAAGAAGCAATGAAAACCGCGATGCCAATGTCCGTGCCAATCGTCGTCGAAATGGGCACCGGAAAAAACTGGCTAGAAGCTCACTAGGGCCGTAGCGAAAGTCTTGACGGCTTGTCGATTTATTGTGGCCGAACGCTCCGCGGTCGGAGCGCAGAGAACCGACCGCGGAGCGTTCGGCCACATTCGATCCGCCGACCTCCACTACGAATTTGCCTCGATGAACGACTAAATTCGCAACACTTCGGTTGAATCTTTGCGGCCGGCGCACTTCAACGGGAAATTTTCGCCCAAGA
>CAZZDZ010000148.1:11930-13489 GCA_964652675.1 uncultured Pirellulaceae bacterium | reverse complement strand
GTCGATTCGACGGGCGGTGCAGTTGCACGACGGCTTGATCAACACGCAATCCCAATCGACGTCCACGCCTGAAGCCACGAAGTTGTTCGACACGCAAAAACTCGCCAGCCAAGTCGGCCATTTGCGCGGCGAAACGCAAGTAGCCACGTTGCGTAGCCAACCCGCCTTCCGGGTCCAAGAAAACTTCGATCAGATATTCAACGCGATCGTTTGACGGATCGCTTTCGATCGGCACAACGGCCGCGGGTACGTCAGTTGGATTGGTTGGCACATCAAGATTCGCCGCAACGCTGGGGTCGTTCGCGCTAGGTGTGCTGGGAACGACAACCGGCTGGCCTTGGGCGGCCACTTCGTCAAGCATCAAGCTGTGTGTCGGGAGCGACCGTGGATCGATGCTGTGCTGGGTGATGCGACCGAGTGAACAAACGGGTTCAAAGACAGCTTTTTCGTGATCGGGATCTCGTTGCCAAATTACAACGCCTTCTGCCGCCATCGCACGCAAAACGCGGTCTGTCAAAAACACAAAAAACGCATTCTTGCTGCGGTCGCTTCTGACCGCCGTGGCAACTTCGCGGACGATCTCTGATATTTCACGTCGCGTGTCGTTGACCGTTACATCGCGCGGCCGTGATGGCATACCGCCAGCCGCAGCAGCGGTGGTAGAGACCGAACTGAACGAAAATGGCTGGTTAGGACTGGCAGAATTCACGTGTCATAGACCTATTGAATGGTTGCGACTAACAAAACAGACCCCGAACCGACAACGTCGCTTCCAAATTTTGCTAGCTTGCATTTGGACCCAGAGACGAAGAACCTCGTTATTCACGACGATTCAGGCGCACAGAAGATCCGGCAAATAAGGGAACTCCTGTGGCAATGCGAGCAAGATCAGCAACAATAACGATGCGATCTCGCTTGCAGTAAAAAAACAGCGGTCTCATCTCGTCACCTGCGGGCTCATCTGTCAAACAGTGCCCGCATCCAAAACGATCACATTCGACCAAACCAATCAACATCCCCATCACATCGCTTCACGTGCCCACAACAAACTTGTCCGAAACACAAACGTCCGTGCCAGTATCAACGAACGCGAGCGGCCCTAAAGACGACACGCGCAATAGTGGGTGGTTGATTTATCTGATCGCCTTTTTCCTGGTGCTCGTTGGTGTTCTGGTGATCGCTGCTGCCAAGGGAGTCTTTCACCGCGGACCAAGCGGTCCAACGAGCCCAACGGTTTCTGCCATTCCCAGTCAGTACAACAGCGACCGCGCGATGGGATACCTGCAAGCGATCTGCAACATTGGCACTCGGATATCGGGTTCGCCTGGCATGACGCGTCAACAGAAAATGCTGGAAGAATTTTTTGTCCAGCGCGGCGCCAACGTTTCTTTTCAAACGTTTGACATCCGACACCCTCAAGACGGCAGTGACGTATCGCTTGGAAACCTTGTTGCGTCATGGCATCCCAATCGACCGAAGCGGTTTTTGATTTGTGCTCACTACGACACGCGCCCGTTTCCTGATCGCGACCCGCGCAACAAGCGAGGTGTGTTCGTGGG
>CAZZDZ010000148.1:0-11830 GCA_964652675.1 uncultured Pirellulaceae bacterium | reverse complement strand
ACACGCGCCCGTTTCCTGATCGCGACCCGCGCAACAAGCGAGGTGTGTTCGTGGGCGCCAACGATGGTGGTAGTGGCACAGCGGGGCTAATGGAACTTGCCAATCAGTTAGGAGATCTCCCCGCGGATGTTGGCGTCGACTTAGTCGCATTTGACGGCGAAGAATTCGTATTCGAACAAGGCCGCGACGATTACTTTTTGGGTTCAACATTCTTTGCCGAAAAATACAAATCCAGTCCGCCAGCGGTTCCCTACAAGGCTGGCGTCTTACTGGACATGATTGGCGATCGCGAGCTGAGCATTTACTACGAACTGAATAGTTTGCGATTTGCCAAACCGGTGGCGAATGAAATCTGGAAAACGGCACGAAAACTGAGAGTCAGGGCGTTTATACCTCGTGGTCGCCACAAAATTGACGACGATCACATCCCGCTAAACGAAATCGCAAAAATCCCCACCGTCGACTTAATTGACTTTGACTACCCACGCCCTGGTTTTGGCGCCCCATCTTACTGGCATACCGAGCAAGACATTCCAGAAAATTGCAGCGGACAATCCATCGCTGCGGTAGTATGGGTGGTGCATGAGTGGTTAAAACAACAGTAGCGTGATCGTGTCCAGCCACGATCCCAAAATCCATTTCGTCTTTTCGCGGAGTTAGCAGTCATGTTTCCCGGTGGAATATTGCTATCGATCACAGTACTTGGTTTTGCAGCTTGGTTACATTGGAACGAAACGCAAGGATGGCCCAACGAACCTGACGTGACCGAGCGAGATCAATCCTATCTTGCCAAACGTCGCAAATCGCGTAGTCGCGTCCACTTGATCATGGCCTTTTGTGGAGTGCTGATTTTCGCTGCCACGATCGCTGGACCTGGACCGCTGTTTGTCGGAGCTTGGACCTGCGTCGCATTTTGTTTGATGACGGTTGTCATGCTGGCGCTGTTGGACGCGTTCCGGACGCATCGCTACTACATCAACAAGATCCCCGAAAATCGCCGCCAATTGCTAGATGGCGACGAGTGAGCGCGTTTTCGATACAATCCCAGGCTCGCGACCGTCCTAACGCGAAAACTCTTTGACTATAGAACTCTCTCTATTGCCACGGTTGGCTGACAGTCGCTTGGCATTCTCCTTTCAGAATATACATCACGCATGACCGCAACCGCTTCGCTCCCACTGCGCAAAGACGTTCCCAAAGACGACTGCTGGGATTTATCAAGCTTGTTCCCCAACGATGAAGCTTGGGAAACAGAATTTGTTCGCGTCGATGCAATGATCGCGACCTACGAAACATTTCGAGGCCGGTTAAACGAATCCGCAGAAGTCTTAGCCGAAGCAATGGTTTTTGACAGCGACTTTGATCGCAAAACAGAACGCTTGGGCTACTACTCGTTTTTAAAGACGACCGAAGACCAGAGTGACAGTAACTACCAAGGTATGAAAGCACGCTTTCAGAACTTGGCTGTCCGCGCAAGTCAGGCCGCCAGTTTTATACGTCCTGAATTGTTGGCGATCCCCGCCGATGAAATGACGGCACTGATCGAGCACGAATCGTTGTCGCGGTTTCGTTTGAGCTTAGAAAGACTGCTCCGCTACCGTCCCCACACGTTGACCGACAATGAAGAACGTTTGTTGGCGATGCAAGGCGAAATGTCGGGCGCCGCCGGAAACGCGTTTCGTCAATTAAATGATGCCGATCTGCGTTTCGGCGAAGTCACCGACCATGACGGCAATAAAGTCGAACTGTCGCACGCCACGCTCGGTCAATTTCTGATCAGCCCGGAACGCAAAGTTCGTCGCAAAGCGTTCGATCAATACTACGAACAATTCGCCAATCACGAAAACACGCTGGCCGCCACGCTCGCTGGCAGCATTCAGCGCGATGTGTACTACGCCCGAGCCCGCAACTATCAGAGCAGCCTGCAATCGGCATTGTTCCCCGATAATGTTCCCGTCGCAGTCTACGACAACTTGATCACGGCGGTCCGCGATTCGCTACCCAGTGTGCATCATTATTTGGACGTGCGGCGGCGCAAGATGGGTCTAAAAGACATCCATCACTACGACACCTATGTCCCCATTCTCAGTGGCATCGAAAAACACCATACATGGGAACAGGCCAGCCAAGTCGTGATCGACTCGCTTGAACCGCTGGGCAGTGAATACACCAGCGTGTTGACCGAAGGCCTGAGTGGTCGTTGGTGCGATCGATACCCAAATCGCGGAAAGCAATCGGGTGCATTTAGCTGTGGGTCATATGACGGCGATCCGTTCATCTTGATGAATTTCAAAGAGCAAGTTCTCAACGATGTGTTCACGTTGACGCACGAAGCGGGCCACTCAATGCACAGTTGGCATTCGGCTCGCAGTCAACCGTACGAATACTACAACTACACGATTTTCGTCGCCGAAGTCGCCAGTACGTTCAACGAACAACTGCTGACCGATCACTTGCTGAAAAACGCCGCGGACGACAATGAACGCGCCTATCTGATCAATAACGAGCTTGACAGCATCCGCGCAACCGTGGTCCGACAAACCATGTTTGCAGAATTCGAAAAGAAGACGCATGAGATGGCCGAAGCTGGCGAGCCGCTGACGGTCAAATCGTTTCGCAGCGTCTATCGTGAATTGCTGGATGCCTACTTTGGACCTGATTTCGTCGTCGACGATATCCTGGAGTTGGAGTGTTTCCGTATTCCACACTTCTATCGCGCGTTCTACGTCTACAAATATGCGACCGGACTAAGCGCCGCAGTCGCACTGTCGCAGCGCGTGCTCAACGGTGGCCAGCAAGAACTGGATGATTACCTCGCGTTCTTAGCGGGCGGTTGCAGCAAAGATCCGCTGGAATTGTTAAAAGACGCCGGCGTCGACATGGTCAGCCCCGAGCCGATCAAGACGACTTTGCAGCGATTCCAAACACTGACCGAAGAATTGGATTCGCTACTTTGAGTTCCACCATGTCGCCAAAGTCACTTGACGACAAATCGATTGTGCGGGCAGCCAAAAAGCTTGCCAAGATCGATCCAGCGTTGGCAAAAGTGTTAAAAGAACTCGGTCCGCCATCGCTTTGGAAACGACCGGCCAACTTCTCAACCTTTGTTCGCATCATCCTGGACCAACAAGTCTCACTGGCGGCCGGAAAAAGCATCTTCAATCGCGTGCGAGCGGCGTGCGATGGACGAATCACCGCCGCCAAAATACTGCTATTAAGCGCGGACGAGCTAAGAGCACTCGGGCTCAGTCGCCAAAAAACGCGATACGTTCTGACGCTCGCGGACGACGTGCGGGCAAAGCGATTCCTGATCGGGTCGCTGAAATCAAAGAGTGATGACGAGGCGCGGAAATTGATCACATCGCGGTTGGGATTGGGTGATTGGTCGGCCGACGTTTATTTGATGTCGGCCTTGTCGCGTCCCGATTTGTTTCCGGTCGGCGACTTGGCGTTGATCAAGGGCATGACCATGTTGGACGGCGGCAAATACGACACGCCAGAAAAAGCCCTCAAGCGAGCAGAACGCTGGCGACCCTTTCGCAGTGTCGCAACACGAATGATCTGGCAGTTGTATCTGAGCAAGTAGTGTTGTATCTGAGCAAGTTGTTCAGCGGTCGCGGTTGCTGGTCTCAATCGAACTATTTGCTAAACAAAGAATAGGCTTCGGCAATTTTTGCTTCTTTGACGTCGCCTGAGTGAAACAGAAAACGATATCGAAACGTCTTGCTCTCGCCATCGGCAATCGTCAAGTCGCCGGTGCCTTTGTCCTTCTTTTCAAAATCGTGTACGCCAAACGGATTCGCAGCGATCAAGCCATAATCGCGTGCGTGCCACCAAGTCGGATGCCTTGGATTAGATGGATGATCCATGATTGCGATGCCAACCGTATTGCCGTCGACGGGAGCCCAATAGTCGACCCAACTGGCCCGCTTGCCCCACATCGCTTTGCCTTCGACGCCTTCGCTGTTGATCGACTTTCCTTTGGCTGTGTGGTTACCTCGTTTTTTGTCGCTGCGCAACCGCAACATCGGATTGGTGCGAATCCCCATCGACCCTTCTTTTGTGTCGCCAAACTTGACGTCCCCGTGGGTCGCCTTCAACGTGATCGCAAAATCAATGAATCGGCCTGAGTCGGTTTTGCCAAACGTGATCAAACGAGAATCACTGCATACAGGTTTTCCGTCATTGGTTCGCCACTGGTTATCAACTTGCAGTCGATTGCCATCTATTTTCATATTCGTCTGCACGATTTTGCCATAGATCGCTTTGTTTTGCTTGTCGTATTCAATCCAAAATTTGACACCGTTGACATCATCATGGGTGTACCAAAGCGACTTGTGGTGCGGGTGGTCACTCGCTTCGTTGTCGACTTTTTCGACCATTGGATAATTTCGAGTCATCGGGACACCATGCGGACCGATCACGGGATAAAGAATTGGTTTCGCGTGGCCTTTGTAAACGTATTGAGTGAACAACGCGCCATCGACTTTCACGACCACTTTGCCATCGCCCTGGGTTAATTCGGTCGAAGATTCGACTTGGGCATGAGCCTTGGAAAGGCTCCAAAACATCGTCAGGGCGGAAAACGCAACAACGACGAATGAACGAAAACAGGCGGGATTCATAGTCTTGCCGGAGTGTGGGGGGCGAGGCGTGGCTTCACATAGACACACGCATTGTAGCCTTATTGCCCCAGCAACGAGAATGTGTTGACCAAAGCGCGTGCAAAACCAAGCAACTTTGATCATACTGTCGACCGTCTGGTTTTGGCATTTAAGTCGATACCGGATGGTTTGCCCTTCCCACCTAAATGCAAGATAAGAAACTGCACTCAGCAGATCTCTTGCACATGCTTCTTCCCGCCAAGAACATCGATGTACTTCATGCGTTCCACCATTCGATTCTCAGTGCGTCCCACAATTCTATTCTCAGTGCGAACACTCTTTGCTCTGGTCGTTCTCCTTTCGGCCACAACCGTTTCTGCCCAGGTTTATGACTCACCCGAAAAAGCAAAAGCGGATCCCGATTTCGCTTTGCAAGGCGAGTACGTCGATTCGACGCGCGGCCTGCAAGTCATTGCAATGGGAGACGAAGAATTTCAAATCGTCACCTACGCAAGCGGCTTGCCCGGGGCGGGTTGGGATGGCAAAGAGAAAAAGCGAATCGACGTGGATGTGGATGCCGTCGAAGCTCTGATCAGCAAGTTCAAACGGGTCGATCGCAAAAGCCCTACGCTGGGCGCCAAACCGCCCAGCGGTGCGGTTGTGCTGTTCGACGGAACAAAAGAAAGCTTGGAAAAGCACTGGAAGGCGGGAGCGAAGATCACTGACGATGGTTTGCTGCAACAAGGCTGTACGAGCATCGATACGTTCGGCGACTATGCGTTGCACCTTGAGTTTCGTACGCCGTTTGCCCCCAAAGCCCGTGGCCAAGGTCGTGGCAACAGTGGTCTGTACCATCAAGGCCGATACGAAACGCAAGTCCTGGATTCGTTTGGCTTGGAAGGAGAAATGAATGAAACGGGTGGCATCTATAGCATTCGCAAACCAGATTTGAATATGTGTTTGCCCCCACTGACTTGGCAAACATACGACGTCGAATTTACTGCAGCCCGTTACGACGACGATGGAAAGTTAGTCACGAATGCCAAGATCACCGTGAACTTAAACGGCGTGGTGATTCACCGCGATGTGGAACTTCCCAAATCAACCACCGCCGCCCCCGTCAAGCTTGGTCCCGAAAACGGACCGATCTACTTACAAGATCACGGCAACCCTGTTCGCTATCGAAACATCTGGGTTCGACCACGAGATGTTGCCGCAGAAGCACGCCGACCGATCGTTCCTGGATTCGAACGTTTTCATGCAGGTGCTGGTGACTTAACCGCAGGAGGCCAGTTGCTGTTGGGTGAATTAAATTGCGTTGCCTGTCACAAGACAAATGAATCACTAACCAAGCTGATTCAACCCAAGCAGGCGCCGATCCTGGACAAAGTCGGCCAACGGATCAAACCCGAATGGATGTTGAAATACATTGCCAATCCACACGATGTGAAACCTGGTACCACCATGCCCGATTTGATGGCTGGCATGGACGACGCGCAGCGCAACGACACTGCGATCGCACTAACAAATTTTCTGGTTGGAAACGATGTACTCAACGCCCGTGGCAAAGGTGCCAACACGGGTGCGGGCGAGCGATTATTTCACGAATCAGGTTGCGTTTCCTGTCACATGCCAAGAAACGGAAAAAAGGCGAACGCGGCGACGTCAATTCCGCTGGTCGGGATCGAAGACAAATATTCTCGGGCAAGCTTGGAAGCGTTCCTGAAAGACCCGTTGGCCGTTCGCCCATCCGGTCGCATGCCACAAATGAATTTGGAAGGCGACAACTGGCGACATGTGGCGCAGTATTTGACGGGCGACGAAACGAGTTCAAACGTCGTTCAGCGCCGCGACCTGCCCAAAGAGCCAAACATGAAGGCAATGGTGTACTTTAAAGAAGTGTCGGATTTGCCGAATCTTGACACGTTGAAACCGGATCGTGAGCAAGTTTCGCGAGGACTTGATATCAGCGTCGCGGGGCGCGATTCTAATTTCATTGTCAGTTTCCGCGGATATTTGCCGATTGCCAAACCGGGCAACCATCTTTTCCGCTTAAGCAGCGATGACGGTAGCGTGTTGTACATCGATGGCAAAAAGATCATCGACAACGATGGGGTTCACGCCAATGATTCCAAGCAGAACGCCATCAGGTTAGACGCTGGCATTCACGAAATTCGCGTCGATTACTTCGAGGCCGGCGGGGAAGAAGTACTGACGCTTGATTGGGAAATCCCTGGGCAAAAAATGGCCGCGATTGATAAAGCAATCGTGATGACGCGCGACGGCAGTGCTCCAATCAAACCAGCAAAAGCTCAAACGCAGCCCGCCGATCCAGACGTGTTCGTTTTCGATCCGTCCAAAGTCGATCAAGGGCGCAAATTGTTTTCGTCACTTGGCTGTGCGTCTTGCCACGTTCGCAACGAAAGCGGCAAACGTATCGAATCGACTCGATCTGCGCCGGAATTGGCAAGTATCAATGTCGCCAACGGTTGCATGGCTCAATCACCTAGCAATGTTCCCAACTACGATCTAACTGGCGGCCAAATCGAATCATTGACAGCGGCACTGAAAACGGGCGCACCCCAGCGCGATGTGACGGCTGATATGCAATTGGCTCACACGATGAAATCGCTGAACTGTTATGCCTGTCACCAACGCGACGCCATCGGTGGTAGCGAATCGGATCGCAATCAGTTCTTTATCAGCACGATTCCCGAAATGGGCGACGAAGGTCGATTGCCGCCACCGTTGGATGGCGTCGGCGATAAACTTCGCAAAGAATGGATCAACAATGTCGTCAGCAATGGCAACAAAAGTCGTCCGTACATGCGAACGTACATGCCCAAATTCGGCAACGCAAACGCAGGGCATCTTGCCGATGTGTTCGCCGCCTTGGACCAGCGCACCGAAGCCAAGATTGCCGAGACCACCGAATCGGAAAAGCGACGTGTTGCCATTGGGCGCAAGATGGTTGGCTCAAAAGGACTTGGCTGCGTCAGTTGTCATACATTTGGCAAATTCAAATCCAGCGGAATCCAAGCGATCGCGTTGGATACGATGGCCAGCCGAATTCGCGAAGACTGGTTTCACCGCTATCTGCCCGATCCACAGGCGTATCGGCCTGGGACGCGAATGCCGACCGGATATCCCGACGGCAAGAGCACCGTGACCGATATCTATGACGGCGACCAACAAAAGCAGCTTGCGGCGATGTGGTCGTTTTTAAGCAAAGGCACCGGCGGCGGCGCTCCCGAAGGCATTTCCGGTGGCAAGATGGAATTGAAGCCGACCGATAAACCGATCATCTATCGAAACTTTATCGAAGGAGTTTCGCCGCGCGGAATCGCGGTGGGCTATCCCGAAAAAGCAAACTTGTGCTGGGACGCAAACAATCTTTCGCTGACATTGCTTTGGCAAGATCGCTTTATCGATGCGTCCAAGCATTGGGTCGGTCGCGGGCAAGGCAACCAGTTTCCGTTTGGCGGCGGTGTTTATACGCTGGAAAAAGTCACGCCGATCGCAAGACTTCAGGATCTTAAAACCCCTTGGCCGACCGATTCGCCGCGCCAGCGCGGCTACCGATTCTTGGGCTACCGATTAGATGATCGTGGACAGCCAACTTTCCGCTACCGTGGCCCCGCAGTTCAAGTGCAAGACAAACCGGTGCCCGTGCTGGGTGATGTCGTCAGTTCATTCCGTCGCGAAATCGACGTGAAACCATCGGTGGGAGCCAAGGTGGCGGGCGATCTGTATTTTCGCGCTGGCGTGGGAAAGAAAATTGAAACAGATAACAACAACTATGTCATCGACGACGACTTGACGATTCGCTTGAACCAAAAACCCACGCTGCGAACCGTCAACGGACAAACAGAATTGCTCGTGCCGATCACAGGCGATACCACGATCATCCAAGAGATCATCTGGTAGTCACTTGTTCTTGTCGTCACGCATCAAACCACATTCAATCCATTGAATTCAAAAATGAAATTTTCAACTCCACTTGTACTCCTGATTTGTCTGACCGCCGCGTGCGTTTCCAATTTCGCATCTGCCCAGGACAAGCCAACCGAAGCAGACTACTACCCAATCACGACGTTTGAAACACCCGAGGGCGTCGTGCTGGAAGCCAGCGGTTTTCAGATGATGCCCAACGGCAAGATGGCTGTCTGTTCGCGCCGCGGTGAAATTTGGATGATCAACGATCCGTTTTCCGCCACCGTCAGTGCGTCGCAATTCACTCGTTTCGCGCACGGATTGCACGAGACCTTGACGCTTTCGGAAAAAGACGGCTGGCTGTACACAACCCAACGAAGCGATGTTTCGCGGATGCGTGACACCGATGGCGATGGAGTGGCGGATGATTTTGAAGTCATCAACGATGAATGGGGAATCTCCGGCGACTACCACGAATACGCATTCGGATCCAAATTCGACAAGAACGGTGATACGTGGGTCGTGTTGTGCTTGACCGGATCTTTCTCTAGCAAAGTTCCCTATCGTGGCTGGTGTGTTCGCATCACCAAAGACGGCGAAATGATCCCAACGTGCAGCGGCGTTCGCTCGCCGGGAGGAATCGGAGCAAACCACCTTGGCGACATGTTTTATACAGACAACCAAGGCCCCTGGAACGGAACGTGCGAATTAAAGCACCTGCCACCAGGCAAGTTCGTCGGTCACCCCGGTGGGTTTGAATGGTACAAGCTGGCCGAAAAATTCATCGGCCCCAAACCCGAAGAACCCGTCAGCGGCAGCCGGTTTATGACCGAAGCAAAACGGCTGCCCAAGTACGAACCGCCCGCAATCATGTTTCCCTACAACAAAATGGGAAAATCCGCCGCCGGAGTTGCATGTGATACGACGGACGGAAAATTCGGACCGTTCAAAAACCAAATGTTCGTGACCGACCAATCCTACAGTACCGTGATGCGTTGCTACTTGGAAAAAGTCAAAGGCCACTATCAAGGCGTTTGCTTTCCGTTTTTAGAAGGGTTCGATAGCGGATCACTGGGACTGGAGATGACCGAAAACGGCAAAATGTTTGTCGGTGGAACCAACCGCGGTTGGGGTTCACGCGGACGAAAACCATTTGCCGTCGAACGCGTCGATTGGACCGGCAAAGTACCCTTCGAGATCCACGAAATGCGAGCCAAAAACGATGGCTTTGAACTGACATTCACCAAGCCAATTGATCAAGCATCCGTCGAGGCGATTGGTTCGTACAAAATATCGACTTACACCTACATCTACCAATCGTCTTACGGTAGCCCCGAAGTCGACCACACCGAACCGACGATCACCAAAGTGGTCGCGGGTGCGGATGGAAAGAGCGCACGCATTTTCATTGACGGGCTACAAGAAGGCCACGTTCACGAATTGCACTGCGAAGGTGTCAAATCAAAAGCTGGCATGCCGCTATTGCATTCAGCGGCGTACTACACGCTTAACTACATCCCCGAGTGAATCGTCGACAACAATTCACTCGAACTTTTTGATCCGGATGTTGCGGAACTGAACTTTCATCGGCGGTCCTTGGTGCAGTTGCAGTGCCAATATCCCCGAATCGCGGCGTTCCTTCTCGTCGTTGTCTGTACACTCGCAGGTCACGACTGAGTTGATCATGTGGACGAAGTGATAGTCTTTGGCAATGATTTTGTATTCATTCCATTGTTCAGGCTTGATTTTGGATTGGATCTCGTCGGAGTCGCCAACCGTCCCAACTTCTTTGACTTTGAATTTGCCGTCGACCCGTGTCAATTCGGTCTTCTTACCTCGGTTGGCCAAGATGCCACGAAACTTTTCGCCATACAGAATGCCCGAATACTTCTTGCCCGACTCAAAGTCAGCTTGATAGCCGCCGACAACCCATTTTTGTTTCTCGGGATTGGGTTCGAAACTGCGATATTGAACGCCTGAATTACCACCAATCAGTTTGTAATCGAATCGCAGTTCAAAGTTTTTCAATTCACCACCACGATAGATGATGAATGTGTTGCCCTTGGTCGGTTTGTCTTTGGTCGTGATTCCGGTGATCGCGCCGTCCTGCACGCTCCAAAATTCTGGGTTGCCATCCCAGTTTTCAAGTGTCTTTCCATCAAACAGAGGCTCGAAGCCCGTTTCCTTGACAGCGTCTTGAGCATTCACGCTACCAGATACGAGGAACAGGATCGAGAAACTAAGCAGGAATGTGCGCATCGACCAAACCTTTGAAATTGCAGGGTCATCAGTTGTTGAAATCAAACGGTCAGTATAACCCAAATCGAAGGGGCACATTGATCGGGTTCCGAACGATACTCGCCATGAAAGACTAACGTGCTATGCTGTGAAAATCATTCGGCTACCGGAGTAACCCCCATGGAAGAATCAAGTTCATTGCTGAAGGTCGCCCTTGGCCAGATAACGCCCGTCTGGATGAACCGTGAAGCAACGTTAGCCAAGATCGGTGACTATGTCAGCGACGCTGGCAAACAGGATGCGCGGTTGATCGCCTTTGGTGAAGCGATCGTCCCCGGCTATCCGTTCTGGGTCGAACGAACCAACGGAGCTCAGTTTGATTCGCAAATCCAAAAATCGATTTTCGCCGAGTACGCTACTCAGGCCGTTTGCATCGAACGAGGGGACCTTGATCCGCTGTGCAAGATTGCAGCCGACCATCAGATTGCCGTGGTGTTGGGCGTCATCGAACGGCCAATGGATCGCGGCGGTCACAGCGTTTACTGTTCGCGAGTTTATATTGACCCACAGGGGAACATCGGATCGGTTCATCGCAAACTAGTTCCAACCTACGAGGAACGACTTGTTTGGTCGCCCGGTGACGGTCACGGATTGCAAGTTCATTCCCTGGGGCCGTTTACCGTAGGCAGTCTGAACTGTTGGGAAAACTGGATGCCACTGGCACGCAGCGCGCTGTATGCACTTGGGGAAGATTTGCACGTGGCCATTTGGCCAGGCTCTAGGCGAAACACGCTGGACATAACAAGATTCATCGCCCAAGAATCACGTTCGTATGTGGTTTCTGTCTCCGGCATGATGAGCGCCGCCGACGTGCCGTCAGGACTGATGGCAGATCAAGGACTCGTCGGACCCGCCGACGATGTGTGGGCCGACGGTGGCTCCTGCATCGCTGCCCCTGACGGTTCTTGGGTTGTCGAACCTGTGGTCGGAAAAGAAGGATTGACGATCGCCGAACTGGATCATCGACGGGTCTTGCAAGAACGGCACAACCTGGA
>CAZZDZ010000147.1:0-13493 GCA_964652675.1 uncultured Pirellulaceae bacterium | reverse complement strand
CGACGAGGCTGTGATTTTTTGTGGAGTCACAATACAAGCACGACGCGCCAGCGAGAGAGTTTTCTCGCTAATTCGGCCGTATTGATTCACTTGCTAGCGCTGCGTGCTTGTATCAAATGAAAAAATCACCCCATCGGGTTTCCAAGTCGCATTAAATCAACAAGCCCTCAAAGACTTTCGGCAAACCACTAGAGGGTTTACTGCTAACACGCATAGGTTGTGAGCTAATTCGAGACCGCGAATCTTCGTAGGCAACCCGACGACGCGAAAGCGAGTAACTAATGCGTTCGTGTCCGTCGCTCTCGCATTTCGAAGTTGCGTTTTTACAAAAATGTATCGAGATTCGTGGTCAGTGCACCACAGGTCGTTTGTTAAATCAACCAATCCAAACCCTGAAAGCGTTTCACAACAGCTCGCAGTTTGTCGAATACTTAGACGCGGCTGCCGTATCTACGCGGATGTGGACGATATTCGCAGAGCGAAAATCGATTTGGGTCACTAATCGCAAATGTTGCTGATTTTTATCTAACACTTTCGGCTACCATGTGTTACTACCAATGGTGCTAAATTCCAATGGTTCAACGGGTGCAAATCGATGCAACGTTTTCTATGTCTTGCTTTGCTGGCTTTCGTGTTTTCGATGGCGACGACTCAGTCATGCTCTGCGATCGTGTGGTTCACGGCCGTAAAACGGGGCGAAATTCCTGGATTCGTTCGGCACGAAGGATTGCGAAAGGTGTTGTTGGCAGTTCCACCAATCGGCGGCACATCAGTCGAAGGTTCCTGGAACAACTGCACGCTGTACTTTCGTGGCACCCAAAAGAACTTGGAGGAATTGTTGGACAAGCTACACGGGTTACAGGAAATTTATTGTCACGCCGTGATTGACCCATCTGGCAACGCGGGACGAGTTGAATCCAAAGAGAACCGACCACTTCCGGGAACGCTGATCTATCAATACAGCATCACGGTTTCTGGGGAACCGTATAGCGATGCGTTTGGCAACAAGCATCATGTGTCGGTGGTGATCCACAAGTCAGGCGGGATCGATCCGGCAAAACTGCGCCTGCCAAAAGACACTAAATTACTCACTTTGCCCATGCCCGATACAAAAACCGAATCCGACGTGACCGCGCCAACAAAAGATTCGACACCATCAGCCTTGCCGACGCGTCAAAAGCAATGAAGTTCTTGGTCCAGATGCTGCGTCGGTTTCCAAGCGATGCTGATTGGGCGGCAAAATGAGCAGCGAAATTGGCCCGCAGAGCCTTTTACTTGGCCCGGACCAAAAAAAGAACGTCACGTCATTGCCGCCGTTGCAATGAAAGACTGCCAGGAGACGTAGGAACCAAGAGGAGCGTCCAGAGTCACGTACTTTGACAGTGCTTTGACGGTGATCTAGAACATCTCTGAAGCTGTCACGCCAATCTCTGCGACTGGCAACAAAGACATTAAATCAAAGCCTAACGCTACACCTTCGACGCTCACGTCCCAGAAGCTCAACTGGATTAGGCGGTGATACTAGTGACATTGTTTGATGCGGTGCGTTTGCTTACGACGACATCACGATAACGGTGGTAAAAGCGTCGCATCCAGCCAACCAAGTAGATGTTCGCGACCACGGAAACGAGTAGCAATAAGTTGAAGACACCCTGAGCCGCAAACGTCTTTTTCTTCGCATTGGCATTAGCATCGGCATTGGCTTTGATGATATCTTTTCGCATCTGTGCGAACGTATCAAGTGGACCAGCCTGCGGAAAACCCAGCGGAAAACCCTGCGTAGACGAACGCGAAACGGAGTTGCCCAATTGAGTTGGAGGCTGCGCGAATGCACCACCGTTTTGAGTCGATTCTGGCATGTTGCGTGTGATCATCGCTTCAGCTTCTGATCGGGTGACAATGTTCCCTAAGTGATCAAGCACATATCCCGCTTTGTTGACTGGACGCTGGTATCGGTCAAATGAATAGCCGCCACGTGGCAAGCGAGCCCTATCCGCTACGCTCAAACGCGGGTCAACGTCTGACCCCGTTGTTGCCAATCGCTCAGCAGCGACGTTTCTTGCTGGTTGCGTCTGCGCAGTGCGTTGATTGCCATATTGGGGTTGAGTGCCGTACTGCTGCGTTGTGTTGCCGCGCTGTGTTGTGTTGCCGTACTGGGGTTGGTTGCCATATTGGGGCTGAGTCTGCGCCGTGCGTTGATTGCCATACTGAATTGCGTTGCCATATTGCGGTTGATTGCCGGATTGGTTCGGATCATATGTTCCGTTGGTACGCCGTAGATCGCTCACACCAATGCCCGCGGCTGAACGTTCCAGCCCGGCACTTGCATTTCGTAGTCGTTCGTCCACTGCTGCTCGAGCATTTCGATTTGCAGTGGAATACTGCTGCTGAGTGCCGTAGTTGGCAGTGCTGGGTAACCCCGTTGGACTACGTTTCTCGCGCTGGTCCGTTGACGGAAAACCGCTCAGTGACGCAGAACGCGATCCAGTAGCGGCAGCGTTTTCGCGTCCGGCGTAGTTACCACCTGTTCGCAAGTCATTCGAGCGCAGGTTGTTGTTTCGTTCTTCGTTGATCGAGGGTCGCGATGGGTCGTAACCAGACTGCGCCGTGCGATTGTCACGCCCTGGCAGAGACATGCCTGTGGGCAACGTTGCAAACGTATCGGTACTACCGAGTCCACCACGTGTGTTTGTCGATGCGTTGGTTCTTCGATCGGTCGCAAGATTCGTACCGTTGCCGGTTTGCGTTCTTGGATCTGGAGGCCCAACGAACTGTGGGCGTTGGTTGCCTGTTGCCGGAGTTCTGTTCGTTGATCCAGCGCCACGATTGTCGTCGTACCAAAGCTTGTCGCGTTCGTTCGACGCCGCGGCCGTTGTTCCGGCTCCCGGCCGGCCGCGCAATAGATCACTTGCGTTTTGCGAGAGAGCGTTTGTGCCTCGGTTGACGGCATCGGCACCGCGATTCATCACATTGGTACCCGCACTCCTTAGTCCGTTCACAGCTGCATCACGCGTCCGTTGTGCGCCACGACCAAGAGCGTCGGTAGCTTGGTTTCCTAAATTTCGAGCAGAATTGGTGGCGGCGTTTTCCATCCTCCGAAGTAGATCTTGTGCGCCCGTCGCAGCTCCCTTAGCCAATCGCCCTGCTCCTTCAGCGGCCGCTTCTGGCAAATCCAAACCGCCCTGGGGATCCGGTTTCATCAGGGTTACTTTCGTTTGCGATTGACCAGCAATCAGCATCGGGACGGGGACCACGGCCTGGTCGCCTTGGAGTTTTGCGACCGACAATCCAGGTGGAGTGATGCGCGGAAGTGGGTTGTTGCCAACACGCACAACGATTCGCGAAACATGGCCTTGGACAGCTGGATCGATCGCGCTGGTGATTTGTCCCGACTCTCGAACTTGTTCCAGTTGCTCCGGAGACACTTGTATGATGTACTCAACGCCACCATTGTTGTCGGATTGCCATCCGTAAGTGACGCCCATCGTCGCGATCGTAAGCAGTATGTATAGTCCGCCCATCGCATCAATCCTTGAATAGATGTTCCTACTTTCGGGCACTGCCAACCGACCGTGGCGCAGTGTTCCCGCGAGTTTCACTACGGATGATAGCGGCGACTAGTGCCAAACGTAAGAGAGATTCGCCGCATTCGTTTGCGTGAAACGCTGGCATCCATTTAAGCGAATACCGCAAAATTGCTATCAAAGCGACGCGTGCACGAACTCCATCAGCCATTGGGCAGATTGCTGAGGATTTTCGCGGAATTTGCCTATCCAGCCATCATGGGAACGCCAATTCTGCGGCCTATGGCCGAATCTTATCCGCTTGGTTATCAATATTGATCCAAGGAACGGGTTTTGGGTCACTTTTTTTCAAACCAACGATCGCATGTCACAGTCCAGCTCAAAACAGCTCTCCGTACGCCTTGCCCTTGGCGGTGACCACGCCGGATTCCCGCTCAAGCAAGCCGTTGCCGAATATTTTGGCGATCGAGTCACATCGGTGATCGACTGCGGAACGAATTCAAAAGACAGTTGTGACTACCCTGATTTTGCTATCGCGGTAGCTCGTGAACTGATCCAAGGCAACGCCGACAAGGGCCTGATGATTTGCGGCAGCGGTGTGGGAGTCAGCGTGGCGGCCAACAAGATCCCAGGCATTCGAGCGTCGATTTGTCACGACACCTATTCGGCCCATCAAGGTGTCGAGCATGACGACATGAATGTGCTTTGCATCGGCGGTCGTATCATCGGATCGGAACTAGCATTCGAGATCATCGAAGCATTCTTGAATGCCAAGTACACGCCGTCCGAACGTCATCAACGACGTTTGGACAAAGTGCTCGATATCGAAAAACGCGGGCTGGATGCACTGAAGTAGGCCGGATCAAGAAGCTTTCGCGACGAACCTGCACTTCCAAAACGCGACTCCAAAACTTTCGCGCGGGTTACCTTTTTCAGTCATCGCAACTTGAAAAACGGGTTTGCTCTGACGCAGAGCTAGTACGACTTGTTCTGCGCGAATACCGCTAGTTCTTCTCTGAATCAAGAATCACATCGACGTGGGAAACCCCTCATTTGCTCCAGAAAAAGGAGGACATGTAGGACTGCGCGACATAAATCTTCGATGAAAGATATACGGGAAACGTTTTGAGACGGTGATTGGTTCAAATGCAAAAGTCGCAATCGAAATTGTTGCTATTGCTTTGGTTCATCGCATTGCTAGCCGCCGGCCCCGTCGCGAACTGTCAAGAAACGGAGCAAGAATCTGTCCAAATGACGTTGGATGCGCTGGATTCATTAGAACCAGCAACTCAGAAATCTGCAGACGCGTTTTCACTTGACTTGCTGGATGAAGCGACGGGTTCAGGCAGTGACGCATCGCCCGTAGAAGAATTCACGTCACAATTATGGAAAGACAATCTGCGATTGACCATCGATTCCGCCAACCGAACTGTCTATTCGGGAAGATCCGGTAAGGCCGGTGGGCTGGGATTCGTTGGCATCGATCTTCACAAAGTCTTTACGGACGATCGCGGAGACTGGGGCACACTCACACTGCAGCCATTTTGGACTCGAATAGATAATCTCGATTTTGATCCGGCAACTTTTCAAGGCGACAGTGACATCGAATTGGAGTATCGGATCTTCAATTTCAATTACACCCGTCATGGAAAAGGCAAAACCAATTTTCGCATTGGGCACTTCGAGATTCCGTTTGGGCTGGAGCAGATTATCAACACCAACGGAACGCTGCGTGATTACACCCACATTCAGAACTTTGGTCTGAAGTCGGACTGGGGCGTCACGTTCAACGGCCAAGCCAGCGGAGTGGAATATGAAATGGGATTGTCGCGAGGCAGTGGCAACGAATGGCGCCGCCGTGACGATCCGTACATCGTTGCGGGTCGGATCGGAACCAGCCGCGATGAACCTGTCATCCTTGGGATCTCTGCCTTTCAAGGAAAAGTTCTGAATTTTGGTCCCGGTGACGAAACCGTCCAGCGTGGACGTGTTGGCGCGGACTTTACGTTTGCGGATGAAAAATTGGTTTGGCTAGCGGAATTGTCCGCTGGATATGAAGACGACGACCGTGCCTACACGTCCTTGCTGGAGATCGACTGGATGAATCCGCTTGAGACGGTCCTGGCCTACAACCAAACGCAACTACGAGGCTTTGGGCGAAGTGATGGTTGGGACAACGAGTTCAGAAACTCGGCTGGTTTCCGCTGGACTCCCACTGCTCATCACGCGATCAGTTGTCAGCTTTCCCACTTCTTTGACACCCTGGCGTCAGAGAATCGCGGAACTGTTTTTGAATTTCAATTGCGTTACCGGTTGTAAATGGAGCTTCAAAATGCGCGGCAATCAGTTTTACATTCTTGTTCTGGCGTTTACTTTTTTGGTGACAAGCCACACTGAGATCAGTTTTGGCCAAGCCTATTGCGCGCTACGCGACCCTACCAAACGGATCTACGAGTCGTATCCAGATGCGACATCCTATCGTTCATTGGTTCGGACCGTTGATCAAGATGTACGTCAATACATTTCCCAGAAACTCCCGTTCACGATCCATTTCAATGAACTGGGGCGGCACACGCTGTACATGCCGGTCAAAGACGACCAACCCCTTGGCTTGGTCCATGCTCGATCCGAAGCGGGGGCTTGGGGGCTCTCTGAAATTGTCTGGTCGCTAAGCCCGGATTTGGTTGTAAACGATTTTGCTTTTCAACGATGTCGCTCGCGAAAACGAACGTCGGTCGAAAAAGAGGCATTCAAGAGACAACTGATCGGCAAAGACTTTCAACAACTCAAGGCGATGCTATCGAGCGATGGCAAATCGTTGGCAAAAGACAAAGTTACCATCGATGCCGACGCAAGCATGTTGGCGGTCAACGTGATTCGTTCGGCGCTCAAGACGATTGCGGCGACGGAATATACGTGGCGAAAAGAGCTGACAGTGATTCAGCCTTTGTATCACGTAAATCAGGCATTCCCCAAGACAGCTCGCATCGAAAAGATCAAACAGCCCTACTCTGATTCCGTCGTGAGCGTGTTTCAGTCCCTCTTCAAAACCAGCTCCGGAAAAGACAGCTCCTCGATCGAGCGAACAGGAGTTGACCTTTACAAATCGATCTCAGCCGATGGAGCGGTCGGCGGATTTGTTGTCAAAACCCCTTGGGTCATGGACGACACTCGGTTGAATCTCTGGTGGAATGTTCGCTCGGATGGTGTTATCTCCGGTGTGAAATCGGAAGGCGGTTGGCCAGATGAAAAAATGCAAGAAGCGTTCGGGTCGGTCGCAGGATTGGCATCCGACAAATTGCATCAGTGCAGCAGCGCCGCTGAAATTGCCGGCGCAGAAGTACTTCTGCTTGTGCGAAAAAGCGGGGGTCGGCCGTGAAGGTTCGTACGTATCTGATCATTTTGATTCTGGGCTACAGTGTCTGCGGATTGCTCGTGTTCTTTCTGTTGAACACCATCCATCAGGGTGAAGCAAGATTGGCGAAAACGCTTGGCCAATCGAAGTTAACGCTGCGGGATATCGGCAGCCTTGAAAGGAACGTTCACCATTGGTTGTTGCTCTCCGATTTGGTTTTGGGTTCGGATGAATCCTATTTGTGCACGGGCGCCCTTAGCAGCGGGGACGACGTCGACAAAATTTTAGAAACGTTGATGGACGAAATCAGCGTACGTCATCGCAGCCATGTCAAAACCATCCAGGAATTTGCAGAACGCCAAAAAATACGATTGATCGCGTCTCAGTCACTGGCACATGTAGAAAGGCAGTCACAGCTTGACGATCTTTTGATGCAGATGGATACGGATTCTGAAAGTGTAATCGTCAGTTTGGAAAAGTTGGAATCAGCGGTGTCAAAAGAGCTGGAATTCTACCAGTCACAGTTAGACACCAAACTATCGCGTCGACTCTTTCTGAACGGATCCCTATTGCTGGTTTTCATAGGCAGCGCGATTGCATTGCTGTTTTGGATTAGCGCGATTGTCAGTCGACCGATTTCGACTCTCGCACACCAATCAACCATCAAGAACAACCAAGTTCGTAATTTCGTCGTCAAATCCACCGCCCCAAAGGAAGTGCAATTGCTGGCAGGTTCACTTTCTGAACTGGTGGGTGATCTTGAATATCAGATCCAGGAGCACAAGAAGACTCAAGCCGAGCGAGCAAAACTGCATCGCAAGTTAATGGATGCATCCCGTCGGGCGGGCATGGCAGACGTTGCATCCGAAGTGTTGCACAACGTTGGTAACGTACTCAATAGTCTGAATGTTTCGGCCACCGTGATTCGTAGGTCTCTGGACAAAAGTTTGGTAACAAAACTGTCGACCGCAAATCGTCAGTTTTCCCAGCACAAAGACGACTACGGGCAATACCTCCAGACAGACCCCAAAGGCAAACACTTTCCTGCAGCACTGGACTTCATCACCGGTGCCTTGGTGACCGAGCGAGAAACGCATCTCGCCGAATCGCACCGGCTGCTGAAAAACATCGACCATGTTCGAAATGTGATTCAGCAGCAGCTATCCATGTCGCGCGACAGCGGTGTTGTCGAGACATTCTGTCTGCACGATCTCATTGAACAGTGCATCGAGATCAATCACGAAAAATCCAAACGCTTTAACGCAACGATTACGTTTGAATGTCCAGCAACCCTCAACTTGGTTACCGATCGGCATAAGCTGCAACAGGTTTTGATCAACTTGGTTTCCAATGCGATCGATGCTCTCCAGCACAGCGAGCAAGGTTCTGGACTGATCCATATCGTCGCAACAAGTGAAAACGAAACCGTCCAAATCAGTATCACTGACAACGGTATTGGAATCTCACCAGAGAACCTCGAGAAAGTTTTTTCGCAAGGCTTTACTACAAAAGCCAACGGACACGGGTATGGGCTTCACAGCTGCGCCATGACCGCGCAAGTACTCGGTGGAACACTGAATGTCGACAGCGAGGGTGACGGATTTGGCGCCTGCTTTCGGCTTGTCATCCCTATGAGCCAACTAGAACTATGCAAAATATAAATAGCGAACGCCGTGTCCTGATCATCGATGACAATCCTGACATCCATGATGACTATCGAAAGATTCTGGCTGCACAAGAAGATGGGCAAGCCGGCAATCAAGCGATGGCTGCGTTCTTTGATGAGCCTGCCGAAATTGAAAAGAAACCGAATTCGCTGAAAATCGAAGTCGATTCCGCGATGCAAGGTCAACGTGGTCTTGCGATGGTGAAACAGGCAATGGATGCCGGTCGCCCTTACTCGTTGGCGTTTGTCGATATCCGTATGCCGCCAGGTTGGGATGGCCTGAAAACGATCGAAGAAATCTGGAAAGTGGCGCCGGATCTACAGGTCGTGATTTGTTCTGCCTATTCGGACAGCAGTTTCCAAGAAATTTGCGACAAGTTGGGGCGGTCGGATAGCTTGCTGATTCTTAAGAAGCCCTTCGATGCGGTCGAGGTCTACCAAATTGCGGTCGCGATGACCGAAAAGTGGATTCTAAGTCACAAAGCAAGGTTGCGTCAGGAAGATCTAGAGAAACTGGTCCTTGAGCGCACGCTGAAACTAGAGCGTGCCTCGTTGGAAGATCCGCTGACGAAAATTGCTAATCGAACAAAATTCAATACGATGCTCAACGCGGCCATCAAACGAACGCGTCGCGAAAAGAAACTCGCCGGGCTTTTCTTGATCGATGTTGACCATTTCAAAGAGATCAATGATACGCACGGCCACCCCGCTGGCGACCAATTGCTGATCCAAATTGGACGCCGTTTACACAACGCGATCCGCGAAACGGATACCGCCGCCAGACTTGGAGGCGACGAGTTCGGAATCGTTCAATGTGGAGTGAGCGACATCAAAGAATTTCGAATTGTATTGAAGCGAATCGAAGGAGTGCTTAGTGAGCCATTTGATCTGGAATCGAAAAGAATCAAGTGCAGTTTCAGCATTGGCGTTGCGATTGCGCCGATCGACAGCGACGAACCCGAAGATCTGATGAAACATGCTGATGTGGCACTTTACCGATCAAAGAAAAGTGGGCGTGGGCGATCGTTCTTTTATGAAGCGGCCATGGATCAGGAATTGGTTCGAACCCGTGTTGTTGTTGCCGACCTTGCCCGAGCGTTAGAAGAACAGCAGTTTCAGCTTTATTACCAACCGATCTACAACTGTAGCACTCGGGAGATGGCGACTCTGGAAGCACTTTTACGCTGGAACCATCCCGTAGAAGGGCTACGCATGCCGGATACCTTTTTGCCTGCCGCCGAAGAAAGTGGTTTGATCCGTGACATCGGCGATTGGGTGATTCGCGAAGCGACACGACAGGCGGTCGCGTGGCCTCAAGTCAAGAAGGTCGCCGTCAACGTTTCGCCGGTCCAGTTTCACCAACGTTTTCGCATCTTTGAGACGGTCATGTCGGCTCTGGACGAATCGGGATTAGATGCGAAGCAGTTGGAGATCGAAATCACCGAGAATGTTTTGATACGCGACGTTGATGCTGCTGCTGAAACGATTGCCCAACTCAGAGACGCAGGGGTTAGTGTTGTCTTGGACGACTTTGGTGTTGGACATTCGTCATTGAATTACCTTAGGAATCTACCATTTGACAAAATCAAACTGGATCGATCTTTCGTCTGGAACTCGGAAACTTGCGACAGATCTCGGGCGATTTTGAATTCGGTGGCGTCACTTGGTAAAGAACTCGGGATCGCGACAACGGCAGAAGGAATTGAGACGCAAAGTCACTTGGACCGCGTCGTTAAAGCCGGCTTTACCGAAGTACAGGGTTATATGTTTGCCAAGCCAAGTGCCATTCCCAAGTTTGTTGCAGCCTCCGTTTTCCCAAGCTTGTCGATGCCGGTTTTAGATCAATCATCCAACACGCAAGTTTAAAAGCCGTGGCTTACCCCGGAAGCCCGTCTCATCACCTTTCCGGCCACTATCTTTGTGACTGGCGGATTTTTTCGGAGAACGATTCTGTTAAACCCTCTTCTCTTGCCACTTCGTCGATCCGACACTGTTGCTGTAGCTGTGCGAATGATTGACCGGGCTTGCCAACTAAGCCTTGCGAGAATGCGAACTTGCCCGAAAAACCAGGCAAGACCAGACGTGGATCCAACCAATTGATCGGCTTGGGGGTTAATTCGTAAGTGTGCGTGACAATTTCGTTCGTGCAGTTTTTCAGTAGTGTGTGATAGAACTCGGGTTGCGAGTTCAATTTGTCGATCTGTTTGGCAACATCCAAGAACAATTCTTGTACTTCCGCGGGCGTCGCATTGACGCGGTACATGTGGACGCGATCGGTTGGCCGCATTACGGTTCGTTGCCCGATCACATCACGTTCGTCGCCGACCACATAAATCACTTCGTATTGCCGATAAAGCCCGCGAAACGGCGAGTACACTTCACCTTCTTCGCGACGCACTTCCACGCTCACGCTGAAATACTGTGGACCACTTGGCGTTTTCAACTCGAAACTGATGAATGTGTGCGCGACGCCTTCCAGGGCCGTAAATTTCTGTACGACAAACCATACACTTTCCAATTCATTCAGGTTGAAATCAAAGTCACGATACCGAACGTCGAAATCCGTTTCGCTACGGAATAATGAGTGTCGCAAATTCGTGATCCTGACGTTGCGATCGCTGCTGACACTCACCTCTGGAGCGAGAACTTGATCGGCGGCCCAATCGCGATCGTTGGATGGTTGTTGTGTCAGCGTCGTTGCGTAAACAACCAAAATGGATGCAGCGACCCACGCCAGCCAAGTAGATCGCCTGGGCGTCCGCTTGAATAAAACAATGGCACCGATCACGTAGGCAGCAGCCAAAATGACACGCAGTGGATACCAGATGGTCGTCAAGTAATACAGCGCACCAATCGACCACACAAAGAACGTCAGCACGCTGGCCCACGCGAACCAAACCAGCAAGCGGTAGCCGATACGAGTGATTTTTTGTTTCAAAGGTGGTTTGCGATCCATCCGCGATTTCCTTCCACAACTTCTCGTGCTGCCTAAAACTGCCAGCGTTTTAGCGATTTGCCTGCAGGATTGTCTATTTCGATAGATTGAATATCAGCCCCACCAGATGGTAGTAAAAAACGCAAGTGAACGATCTTTTCCTTTCCACTGAATCGAACCATGTGGTCGATCCACTGATCGCTTCGCTCGACACGAAACGTGGCCATCTGTTTTTCCTCAAAATCTTTTTGCGACGACTCGCGCCATTGAAACCCTGCTTTACCGTCGCTCTTTGTGCGCATGCGAACACGCACGGTGGCATCGGGCGGTAATTTCAGTTTTGATGCAACAATGAATGGTCGGACTTTACCCGCTTGGGGAGAGACCCGAATTCCTCCCATCGTTTTGGTCAGTTTGCTGTTTCGCGTTTTCCAGCCTTGGGCGATGTCCTCCGACTCTTCGTGGGATTTTTGCTGAGATATTGCCGGGGGCTTGCTGCGTTGTGGCGGTGCCGGCTTACCGTCCAAGTAGAAATCAAAGTAGCGATCCGCAGCCTCGGACATTTTGCTTGTGGCGAGTCCAGCAGGCTGTAATTCGTTTGCCCATTCGGTCAGCTTGATGGAAAGACGTTTGGCGATGTCGGGATGCGCGTCGATCAAGTTGTTCTTTTCTTGCTGGTCCGCATCCAAGTCGAAAAGGTATTGTCGTTGGCCGCCACGGAGGAATTTCCACTTTCCTGAGCGCACAGCGGCTTGCGCGGTCCATCGCCAATAAAGAAACTCATGCGGGGCTTGATCGTTTTCGCCGGTCAGAAATGGAATGAGATTCACGCCATCAAGCTTTTCATCTAGTTTCAAACCAGCCAATTGCGTTGCCGTCGCGGCAACATCCAACGAAGACACGGGGTGATGATATTCGCGTCCGCTAGAAATTTTGTCCTTCCAATAGACTAAAAAGGGGACGCGTATTCCGCCTTCACTCAACATTCCTTTTTCACCGTTGAGTGGTTCGTTCAGTGATCCATCCCAACCTGGACCGCCACCAGGAGCGTCCGTCTTGTGAATCTTCAGCGGTGCTCCGTTGTCACCGATAATCCAGATCATCGTGTTTTCTTCGATTCCGTATTTTCGTAGCTTTCCCATGATTTTGCCAACTCCGTCGTCCATCGCAGAGATCATTGCCAACGCTTGGCGGCGACGCTCCGGCATCTTGCCCGGAAATCGATCCAGGTATTTCTTCGGCGCGTCCAATGGAACATGCGGCGCACGATACGCGCAATAAAAGAAGAACGGTTCGTCGTGATGGCGTTTGATAAACGCACAAGCCGCTTCGCTATTCGCATCCAAGTGATAGAGCTTTGACGGCTCTGGGCCAGGTTTACAATCCGTTCCATCCAGAAGGTAATTGGACCAACCTGGGCGATTCGAATTCTTGAAATAAACATCGTTGAAACCGTGATCAACGATTTCTGACGCCGGTCCCAGGTGCCACTTGCCGGTCATTCCAGTCGCATAGCCAGCTTTCTTCAAACGATCGGCAATAGTTTGCTGTTCGTTGAATCCACTCAGCGACAGCCCATTGCTTTCGACTCCGAATCGATTTTGGCTGCGACCGCTCAGCAATCCGGCTCGTGATGGAACACATTGTGGCGCAGTGACATATCCCGATGTCATCCGCACTCCTGCAGCGGCAAGTTCGTCAATGTTTGGCGTTTTTAAGTCAGCTTGAATTCCCTGACAATTCAGGTCGCTAAAGCCGTGGTCGTCTGTGAAAATCACAATCGTATTCGGTTTGTCAGCTGCAATCGCATTTTCGTGCGCGAAGGCAATGACTGCCGCCAAAAATGAAAGAGGAAGCAAAAAGCGAACAAGAGGTTTCATGGGCAGTGATTTCTTTTCAGGTTTTAGACAGCACGCAGAAAAAATCATTCGGAGCTAAAGTGGCATGGTAGCCGGAATCGGATGACAGATGGTTGTTTATGGAGTATCACTAGGTTCTTTGACCAGAAACTTT
>CAZZDZ010000146.1:0-13511 GCA_964652675.1 uncultured Pirellulaceae bacterium | reverse complement strand
CGGACCCTCAAAGCGGAAAAGAAATGACATTCGAGGCGCCACTTTCGGCGGACATCCAAAAGGTCGTCGATTTGTTAGGCGAAAATACCGTGACGCGTTAGAAAACGTCCCGCACAGAAATACAAATACGCTTTGAATAACGTTTCTGGTAGATGGCGAAAGCAAAGGGGCGGCCGATTTTCGATTACAATGGACAAAACCTCTCGCGATACTAACTTCATTGCTGTGCACAAAATTGCGATTCGAGATAAAGGATTTGCTGTTGATCACACTGATCGCTGCGTTAGCGGCCGTTAGTTGGTCCAGCTACAAACGTCTTCACTATACGCAAGCGAAAATTGCGTCGACACAAGCTCGGGCCAATAAGCTGCGATCGGATACCCAGGTTGCAGAAATACACGTAAGCAACGCGACTGCTCGGCAAGATTATTTTGCAGAAGTTGCCACGGTGCACGAGGAGACCATGGCTAGTTTCCCAAAGCTTAGCAAACGCTATGGAGTCGTCGAACCCAAGCACGGCAAAGTTAGCATTCGCAGAGTTCCGGCTATGAAGGAATCGAAACATCAGTCGCCAACGCACTTTCGTATTTCCGTCCCCGAGCAATTTCCCGTCTATCTGCGATCTGCCGTTCACAGAGGTCCAGGCGCTGATGGCTCCGGCATGATAAAACGTCAACTGGACGCGCAGGACTGGTTAGCAGTTCCGCCTTTTAACGATGCAAGCAAATCCCAAATTCGGCTTGCTCCAGGGATCCATGACCTCGTCTACAAAACCAACCGTTCGACAACCGAATCAGGCAATGAAACGATGGAGGTGGTTTTGGATGGGAAGCTTTTGGCAAAAATCATCTTGCAAAACGTTTCACAAAGTTTCGCTTCTTCTTCCTCGATAAGTGGGCACACGCAATACGACTTTGATTTTGCAAACGGAACTCAGTACCTGACTCGGATCGACATTGACGACGCAAATCACGCCGCCTGGCGGTACTGGATTTGGCTGTCAGCAGAAGAGGACGTCGAGGGGTTTCAGGGATACCAACCGAGTCGTTCGGAGGTGTCAAATGATTGATTCAAAACAGAACAAAGACGTTCGAGTAAGACCAATTCGCTGGATCGTATTTTTGATATTTGTACTGCCGCTGTTGGTTACGATCTTCAAATTCAGTCGCCATCAAACGAAACTTGACAACGACTTAGCAGCAGCCACCAGTGAGTTGGATCTTGCAAATGAAAATTTAACGCGTCTAAACAATCTGAAAAACGAATTGGAAAGCAAATCGAAGATCTCGGATTTTCAGCGTGATCGAATCGCGCACGCCTATCGCAGCTATCGCGACATAGATGACTTTGCCTCCAACTCATCCGCGTTCGTGGTTTTCGCACCAGGACAGTTGCGGCACCTAAGCGACACATTGAATTTTTCAGTGCCCGACGGAAAACATGTCTTTTCGCTGCAATGGGAAAAGATTGATTCGGTGACCAACGAGACTCTGGATGAAAAAAAGCTGGAGTTCCCCATTCAGGGACCAGGTGGATTTCAGGTCGCGTTGGATTTGCCCCAAAAAAAGGGCGCTGCATATCGTGACCCCAGACAACTCACTCTCATGATCAAAAGCACCAGCGACGATTTCAAATCTGTTTTTAAGAATCTACTGGAACCGTTTCCCACACCGTCTTCATCGTCCACCGGTGGTGGTTATTCAGTACTTACGAAACCGGTTGCCTACCCAAACCAAGTAAAACGCGATTATGGAAGCACGGAACAGCCGACCAATGAGGGCCTCTTGTTAAACAAAATGCGATGGGGAACCAGAGATCAGCAAGGCAATCTCTACCGCCTCGCATTCGAAATGAGATTGAAAAGCGAAGGGCCCCAAACGGTTTGTTGGCCGGCTTACGGCGTTGAGAGCAAACTCACCTATGCGGGGGCAGGCATGTACATTGTTGACCCAGAAGAGACGCCCAAAGATTGAGAGGTCGCTACGCGTTTTACTAGGTATAAGTGATCAAGGCTGTTTTGCCAGCTTTGGTATTAGAATGCTAAGATCGTGGAATCCGTAGACAGCGGCTCTTGCCTCAAATGCAAAATAGATCATTTCGATGAATTTAAAGTCCATCTTAGCTCTCGCGGCACTCGCATGCGGCCTGCCCCTGACGCAAGGACAAGCGTTTTGTGCTGACCCAAAACCAAACGTAATTCTGATCGTTTGCGATGACCTCAATGACTACGTTGATGGCTTCGGCGGGCACCCCCAAGCAAAGACACCGAACATGAACCGGCTTGCTCGCAGCGGAGTCGCATTCACGCAGGCGCATTGCAACATCCCGATTTGCGGACCTTCTAGAGCCAGCATGTTTACGGGGATCTATCCACACAACTCGGGCTGTTACGGATTCTTTAAATGGGACTCGTACGACGTCTTGAAGAACTCTCGAACCATGATGGATCATTTCCGCGAAAACGGATACTGGACTCTTGGCACTGGCAAGCTGATGCACCACATGGTGCGGCAAGAATGGAAAAACTATGGCAACAAGGCTGACTATGGTCCGTGGGTCTATGATGGCGAGAACAAACTGGCACATCCCGACGTGCCTGCGCCGTATCGCGGAATCGGAGCAGTGGACGGTTCGTATGGGCCGTTGGTAAACCTTGCTGGCAGAAAATCGACCGAAGGAAAACCGATCAAATGGAGGACCGGCCCCTGGGGAAACCAAAGGGACCTGAAAGTCAACACGCAGCAAGAACGTGACGCAACGGCAGACGAAATCAATGGACAATGGGCCGTGGATCAGTTGAAGCTGTTTGCCGACAGGCCAGGGCGCCTTCCGTTCTTTATGGGCGTCGGGTTCATTCGACCACACACTCCGTTGGTCGTCCCGCAAAAATACTTCGACATGTTTCCGATCGAATCGATTCAACTACCGGTTATTCGGCCCGGTGATATCGACGACACGTTTTCCGGTTCCATTCGTGGCATTCCCAAAGGCGCAGACGGTCCGCGTAGCGCAGACATGGGGACACGGTTGTTCAATGCCTTGGTTGACTCCTACGATTCACAAGACGAAGCCTTAAGGCATTTCATTCAAGCGTATCTGGCCAGTGTTGCGTCAGTGGATGAACAGATCGGCAAGATTCTGGATGTCGTCGACAACTCGTCGCTGAAGGACAATACGATCATTGTTCTGACAAGCGATCACGGCTGGGGCATGGGTGAAAAGAACTATCTGTACAAGAACTCTCTGTGGCAGGAGAGCACTCGCGTGCCGCTGGTGATCCGCGCTCCCGGTGTAGCGTCCCAAGGCGGTCACTCTGATCAACCGGTTTCGTTGATCGATATTTACCCAACCTTGATTGATCTTTGTGATCTAACAAAGGACACCCAAAAGAACGATCAGGGGCACGCGCTGGACGGGCACAGCATGAAACCGCTTCTTGAAGATCCTGAGAAAGGTCAGTGGGCTGGACCTGATTCTGCTTTAACCGCCCTCTATAAATGGCGAGCGAAATACGATCCTTCGCAAGAAAGTTACTCACTGCGCGAGAAAGATTGGCGCTACATCCGCTACGAAAATGGCAAGGAAGAACTTTACGAAACCACATCCGATCCCTACGAGTGGACGAATCTCGCCGCTGATCCCAAGCACACCAAAACGCTGACTGATTTTCGCGAAGAGCTGATGTCACGAATTCCCGCCCCCGGAACCAAGGTACCACCACAACCGCCGTTTCAACCAAACAACAAGCCCCAGCCAAAACTGAGTGCCGAGGATTGGAAGGACCAATACTTCGCAAAACATCCGGCCGCCGACACGGATCGTGACGGCAAGCTGACATGGCAAGAATACAATTCGTATCGAGAAAAATTCGATCCCAAGCCTAAGAAATGACGCTCGGTGTAGAGCCAAAGTTTACTAGCACGCAGCGGCAGCAAGTGAATCCCCAGTAAGTGCTTAGGATTCACTTGCTCGCGCTGCGTGCTGGTATCTCGAACGCATCCCAGACGCTAATAAAAAACCTCGCCCACTTTTCAGTGGGCGAGGTTAAATAAATTCAACGAGCTGACTACTGGTTCAACTGTTCTTCGATCGTTTCCTTGGAAGCACGAGTGCCCAAGGCACCCCACAAACCGAACGGGCTTTGCGAACCAGGTGCGGTATTGCCTGTTCCATTCTCCCAGACGGTACCGGAGTTTGAGTCGCCTGCTTCGATCGAGTCGGTGATGAACTGGACAGCACCGTCTCCCATCAGAACGTGGCAACCACCTTGGTGCTGGCTGGACATCGTTCCAATGATTCCAAGGTCTTGGCCATTCGTACCTGAGCAGATTTCTGCATTGGGAGGCCGAATGGTGTGAGTGCCTGTGAACACCATTCGTGCGGATGCCCAACGGTAACCGCGGCCGTTAGTCGTGCTTGCTGAACCGTTCGCCCAAAACCGAGGACGCTCTGGGTCAGCAAACGCAGCACATGCGATTGGATTGTCTCGCATTGTGTTAAATGTGTCGCCGTTACTCCCCAGGTCATCCGAAGGCAGAGAGCCGCGGATGTCACTGTCGCCTAGATCGGTGATGAATTCACCTGCAGCAATCGTGTTGGACAGACCGTCCAGAATATCACGAAATCGGACTTGATCGATGTTCTTGAAAAAGCCTCGGCTTACTGCTTGGTGACGAATCGATCGTGTCCTATCAGTTCGCGTGTTGTTCCATGGGCCATAGCATTGCTCGAAGTTTGCGTCTCCGAGACAAGCTCCGTAGTTCGTACGACCAAGCGATGGAAGCCCAGTACCCGGATCGCTTGGACAACGAAACGTGGGAACTTCGGTCGCCCAAGGTTCATAGTCAATGTTTTCTGGGGTTGGTCCCATTGCAGGAAAATCAACTGTGCCATCCTCATCAAAGTCATTCGGGTTCGAAATGACCTCCCAAAGCCCCTGCTGTTCAACGAACGGCAAAACGCCCACCAACATGCTTAACCGGCTCACATTGCCGACCGTTGAAGTCTGCCACCACTGAGCAGTTCCGGGTCCAACCGAACCAGTTCCTTGTGGCGGGAGACGTTTGTACGCGGAGTGATAGTTATGCAATCCCAAGCCAATCTGCTTGAAGTTGTTGCTGCAGCTCATACGACGTGCGGCTTCTCTTGCTGCCTGTACTGCAGGCAGCAAGAGCCCAACCAAAATTCCAATAATTGCGATCACGACAAGTAGTTCAACTAGCGTGAAACCGCTGACTCGATTCCTCGATGACATTTACAGTCCACCATAAAAAAGAAAATAGAAACGACTGAGTGTGAGTGAGTTCCTCAACTCCAATCGCGAAAAGACCGACCGAAGTTGGTCGGGTTACGTTTTGTGAACCCGGCGGTAGAGCATTACCTACCGCGCAAAACGAAAATTTTGAAAAGATAAAAACAATTTAAACGCGCTAGCGAAGCCATCGGCGCGTTTCGAAGTTTTGCATCGTTCAGAAACGCGACCCTCTGCTGAGCCCCGGACCTCCCCCGCCACCTGCTAGCAGAGGGGCGTCATGTAATAGCTCTTTAATACAGACAACACCGCCGACGCGCCATACAAAACTCAACTCCGGATTTTGAATTTGTGTTTTGCTTTACTCGTTTGCGAAAAGCGTTTCGTGACCAAAGAGAGCAAATCATTGTTTGAATCCAGAGGATCTATTAGCACGCAGCGCCAGCAAGTGAATCTTCTGTAAATGCCTGGGATTCACTTGCTCGCGCTGCGTGCTGGTATTTCGAACGCATGCCCAATTTCAAAAAGCGCTTTCGCCTGTCGATGCGTACCAAACGATGTCGTCGAACACGACGCTTGCAGAGATCGAATTTTGCGAGAGCCAACCTCGCAATCTTTTTGAAAGCCCGCGTCAGTTCGCTACAATCTATCCAAGCCAATATTCTTCGTCTCAAATCACTTATCAGACGCGTCTATCTATGACTACGACAAACCGACGACTCGTTCTTGGATTCGCTTTCTTATTGTTGTCTCTGCCGGTTCGCTGCTGGAGCGACGATCCGAAGTCCAGTCAACAGGTTGAAACTGACATTTTTGCGTTGGATTGGGACGCAATAAAAGCCGCCGCCGAAGATGAAGCGACCGAGTCATCTCAGCCAACCAAAAAAGAAGCTCCCGATTATCGTGTGGCGCTGGAGTCGGGCGAGACAATCGATATCGGCGAAATTTTCAAACCGGAACTCGATGCTTTTCAAGCTTCGTTACGAAAGCGGGCTGGGCAAACGAAAACACCGATGATTCGTGTTTATGATGAGTCCAGCGAAAAACCACTCCTGTTGGTAGAAAGACGTGGAGCCGTTTTGCATGGCTTGTTGGCCACCTTTGCTCAAGACGGCTCACCGATTGCTCATGCCTCCTACGAAAGAGGCAATCGCACAGCCACACTGTTTACTTGGGACGAACTGAAGCGACCGCTTGTCTTTGAGCAGTACGCAAAGGGAAAGCTAGATGGAATTCGCTGCTTGTTTCGTGGCTGTTGTGACGAGTGCACCGACGGACATCCGTGGTTGGTTCAGCAGTGGCAAGAAGGCAAACTTCGCTCCGCCCATTTGGTTCTCGATAGCGGAAAAACGCGTACGTTCAAATATCTTGATGACTCCGATGGGCAACCCTACGGTGGCTCCACAACGCAGCTGGATGCAGCGATGGTTGAGTTGGAAAAATTTCACAACCGGCTTCGCAAAGACGAAAAGCAACTAAAGCTTGTTGCGTCCAGGGCGTACGAACAAGACAAGCTGCAGAAACAATTGGTATCCCAACAACGAAACGATCAGTTCGCGTCACGATTTCGATCCAGTGCCTTCACGCCAGTGGGAGTCAGCGGTCGAAGTGGCAGCGGCTGACGCTAAGAACAAATTTGGTCGGTCGACCAGTCTTCACCACAAGCCCAATCACGCACTGAACGCATCGCGCACAGTACCGCCCACTTATTTCCCTGATGCAAAATTTTCCTGATACAAAAAAAGCCACTCGGATTGAGTGGCTTGCGTTTTAGCATTGCGATTTTGACAGCGAGGCTCCTGTCGCTGTCTTTCTGAGAGACTATTTTTCTTCGTTGCCAGACGCAGTCACGGCGGCCAGCTCCGCTTCGTACTTTGCGAAATCCTCAGCCGTTGCCCCGTCAGTTGCAAGCGTGTTTTCCTTACTGCCGCAGCCCGGGAGGACAACGAAAACACAAACTGCAAATAGTAACGCGTAAACTTTGTTCATCATCTTTTCTTTTAAGGGGGGGAATTGAAGCAAAAACCGCCCACGTTGCATCACAACATGGGCGGTATGAAATTCTAAACTACTGGTTTAGCTGCTCTTCAATCGTTTCGGACGAAGCTCGAGTGCCAAGAGCTCCCCAAAGACCATACGGACTTTGCGAACCAGGCACGTTTTCCAACCAAATCATTTCGGCACGCGGATCGCCTGCTTCGACCGAGTCGGTCATGAAGATAACTGCACCGTCGCCCATCAGCACGTGCGCACCACCCAAGTGTCGACTGCTAATGGATCCCAAGATCATGGTTCCCAGGGCGTTGAATCGACCACACGCTTCGCGATTTGGAGGCAAAATGGTCATTACGTCGGTCATGATTGGCAAACAGTCCGCCCAACGATAGCCGCGACCAAAGTTTGCACGGACCACTTGCTGAAACTCAGGCAACCAGAAACGAGGACGCTCCGGATTGATATAATTATTGTCAGTACAGAGACTCGGGTTGCCACGCAAATCTGCATGTTCAAACGGGCCTGAGTTTCCACCGTTGGTCGCAACCGAGTTTGTACGTGTGTCTCCGTCTCCCAAGTCTGTAATCAGCTCGCCCATCGCAATGGTGTTCGACAGGCCATCCAGAACGTCGCGGAACCTGCTTTCATCCACTGGCTTAAAAAAGCCTCGGTGAGCAGCGGTGGCGTGACTGGCTGCAACGACATCGACTTCTCGGCGATCGTTCAAGGGCCCGTTTTGCACCAGCCACATTGAGTCGCCTACGCATACCCCATAATTGGTTCGCCCCAACGATGGCAAACCAACACCAGGATCACTGGGGCAACGGTAGGTAGGGATTTCAGTGACCCAAGGGACGTATTGAATTTGGCCCGGTGTTGGTCCCATTGGTGGCCACGCAGGGTTTTGCGTTCCGCCATCGGTTCGTTGAGTGCTGGGATTGACGATTTGTTCCCAAAGACCCTGTTGCTCGATGAATGGCGTCATCGGGACAAGTGCACTGAGGCGCATGCGACTAGACGTATCAACGTTGGCAAAGTGAACACGAGTGTCAAACGAGGGTTCCTCGATCGCCCCGGTGCCATGCTGGGGAATCCGCTTAAAGGCGGAGTGATAATTGTGGATCGCCAAACCAATTTGCTTGAAATTGTTGCTGCAACTCATCCGACGTGCGGCCTCGCGAGCTGCCTGGACAGCAGGCAATAGCAAGCCAACCAGAATGCCGATGATGGCAATGACAACAAGTAGCTCCACCAGCGTGAAGCCCTGACGTTTAGAAGTGCTCATCTGTAGACGCCTCAATCAATAAGTAGAAATTTAAATAACTTCGAGAATCTCTTTTCCAAAAAACGCGTTGCGAAAGTCGTCACGACTTTCGGCAAACGACCTGCTCAAGGACTTCGCTCTGTAGCACTAGTCGTCTTAAAAATGCAAATAGTGGATAAAACCACACCTTTATCATCTGAGCTTAAATTATGTCGTATACGACCTGCTAACGGACAAGATTTTCGTTTTTCCTAGCTGTTTTTGGGAAAACCCAATGCAAAAAAAGGTATGCATCGCAAAAGATTCCAAGAAACCTGACCCAAACAGCGCAAATGCTATGCCTCGCCCTCAAATCTCGTTTTGCGATACCGGCCCCTTCGGGGACGGTTGTATGAAAATGGAAAGGATGGTGACTCAAGGGGATGGCAAATCAGCAAAAATTAGTTCGGGACCTTCAACCGTCCGAGTCGCGTAGATTTCAAAACGTAGAAAGCATTGATGCGACGGCTACAAAAAATCCGCTTGGGCTGAGGTGGGCGAATATCGAAAGAGCATTCCATGGGGCTGCAAGCAAGATTGTTGGCTGGTCTTTTGATGAAACACTCAAGTCTTTTCTAGACACACCAGCGATTGACAGAATTGTTTTTTGCCAGTGGATACCTCGTGGGTTGATTTTCGCTTTACAGCGAATCGAAAACGATTCGGGTCTCGGTATTGTTCCTTCTGGCGCTTGCTTACGTAAACGCGGCGAAAATACGCCATGGAGGTTAGACACAGTAGCTACCGTGGTCGTGGAGGAGATTGTTACTACTTGCCTGTCAATTTTTAACATGCTTTTTTGCAACCCAACTTTATTGAATCCAAGATGATGGCGGCATCGAACACCCCCATCGGTGTGATATATTCTGGGTCCTTCTATGAAATGCAAATCATGGAAAGACGTCCCAAGTGCGATAGGTGGGACTTTTGAGCGCGGTTTAGAATTGATAGATCCGGGCGTTACTCATCCAGGAAAATGTCAAGTGATGGAAAATGAAGTTGCGTTGTCACGTCACGCGGCGTTTGCGGGAGATCAGCTCACTTCCCAGATGACGCTGGACATGGCCAACATCTTGGTCCTCATCCAAGATCTAAGTGGAGTTTTGGCTCGACTGAATGAACTAAGATCAAATGGGGATTCTGAGGCCGAAATCGAGCGGAAAATTCTGAACACCGACTTGTTCTTTGAATTCGTAGAGCTCAGCCAAAGCGTCGAAATAAATGAGCGACTTGCGGAAGTGATTGGCGCTGAATCGCGACAGGACGCCGTAGACCGATTTCAGGATGCTATCTGCAAGTCATCGCACGCTGGCTATCGGGAATATTTCATCAGTGTGCTCCATGATTGCGAGTTCGAGACCGAGTTAGAGCTTCGGCATTTGCAAACCGGCGAACCGCTCTACTTTCAGTTTCGCAGCCGAATAGATCGTCGGGGTGATTACGTATACGGCGTATCTGTGTTGGCTGAAATTACCGAGCAGGTCGAACTAAGCAAGGAGGTCGAACGCAGTGAGTCTCGTATGCAAATGGCAATCGAGGCCAGCCAAGCAGGCATTTGGGAAGTCGATGTGCCAACGATGACGATGCAGGGCAATGACACCTACTACGAACTATTGGGGCATCCACGGGGGTCTCTGGATGGGCCGGTGTCCCACATGCGCAGTTTAGTGCATCCTGACGATTTCCAGGAGAGTGTGAAGCTGACGTCAGCCGTGCTGGCCGGAGAACTGGCGATTCTCAGTCGCAAGGTACGAATTCGCCTGCCAAGTGGACGCTATCGATGGTATTTACTGCGGCTCAAGCCAACGAAATTCGGTGACGATGCAAAGCCGCTTAAGGCGATTGGCACAATGACTGATGTGCACGACGAAGAGTGCACCGACCGGTTGCTTCGATTGGAGCGAGATGTTCTGGGGATGCGCGGCCCGCTGCTTGATTTGCTAGAAACCTTGGCCGTTGGAATCGAACAGGAATGGGACGGGAATCGATGCATTGTCATCAAGTTTGACAGCGAAACAAAAGATGTAAGTCACTGTATAGCGCCGTCATTGGGCGATTTCATGCGCAGCCGAATACTAGGGCTTGCAATTAACGAACTGAGGGAGCCGTGCCGTCAAGCGATCCAGACGAAAAAGAGCATTTGTTTTGAATGGGGCAGTCCATTTGATCAAGATGAAGATTGCCCGGAGTATCTAAAGTCGTCGTGTAAGTTTACGACTTCGACCCCCATTTTCGTTGGTGACGAGATTCAGGGAGTGGTCTGTATCTTGCATGTGGAACAGCCTAGCGAAGCCGCGGCTGTGCTCATTCGGCGTCTCTCCCAAACGATGCAGTTTTTGTTTGAGCGGCAATTCCACGCTGACAAGGAAGCCGAGTTTGAAGCGAAAGTCCTAACCGAAGACCGCCTGGACAGCCTTGGCAAACTGGCTGGCGGCATCGCGCACGATTTCAACAATCTGCTGACGGTGATGATGTCGCATACGGAATTGATCGAATTGTGCACCAGCGATTCGGAAATCCGAAAGTCAACTGCGCAGATCACGGAGGCGGCCAGAATGGCTACCAATCTTTGCCGCAAAATGCTGACTTATGCTGGCGAGAGCTCTCTTGAATTGACTGATTTTGATTTATCCGAAATCGCATCCACTGTCGTAGACATTATCCGCTGTGGTACGTCGGCCGGACACGAATTTCGGACGAATTTTACAGGCAGTCTACCGTCTGTGACGGGCGACAAATCGATCGTATCACAATTGATTCTGAACCTGTTGACCAATGCGGTTGAAGCAACGATCAAGCCGGGGCTTATCACCGTAGAGACCGGTCACCAAAGCTTGAAACGATCAGATTTTTCGGAAATGTACTTCGCGGATGAATTGACGCCTGGTGACTATTTGTTTGTCCGAGTCATTGACTGTGGGTGCGGCATGACCCCGGAAGTCACCAAACGGATCTTTGACCCTTTCTTCACGACAAAGGAAACCGGTAGTGGGCTTGGGTTGGCAACGGTGGTTGGCGCTGTGCGACGACATAATGGTTGCTTGGCGCTGGAGTCAGAACCAACGGTGGGAACATCGATTACTGCTTTCCTACCAGCGGGGAACGTCCGCGTCGTAGCAAGCGATGAACGTAAACGTGTTGCAATTGTTGACGACAATGATGCAGTCCGCACAGCGCTCGAAAAGATCCTGACTAGACAAGGTTATGATGTCGTTACGATTGCCAGTGGCGAAGAAGCTCTTCAACGAGTCCACGAACTGGGTCAATGCGACCTACTGTTGCTGGATCAGCAGATGCCTGGCATGAACGGCATGGAGACGTTTGTCTCATTACGCAAACAGCTCAGAGCGCTACCGGTTTGTTTTATAAGCGGCTACAAGATACCGCCCGAAATCAGTAATTTGGTTCGGGTCGACAAGAAATGTAAGGCGCTGTTAAAACCGTTTAGCTCAAACGCTATCGACGAAACAGTCAAACACTTGATCGGCGTGGAATAGCTGTGGTTCGCGTATCGCACTCGAGGCCAAAGAGTTTAAAGTGCGGCTTTGGCTTTTGCGATTTTTATGATCTGTTCTAGCTATGCATTGATGCGCCGCCCGAAGCAGAATGGTCTTTAGTTGGAAAGCGCCACTTTGAATTGTAAACGCAGCTTTTGCTGTGTTTTCTGATCGTACTCGTACTCGATGCCACGTTTTCACGAACGAATAGGAGTACGAGTACCGTGAAACTTGGTTTCCACAGAGCAACCGCACTGAGGTGTCGATTTACAATCGACTTCAACTGGCGCAACGGCGCAACCATCAAGCAACTCGGTGCAACGTCGCAAGTGATAAGGCATGATGCAAACGCTGGCGACATCAAAAGCTCGGGCCAATGCGATGGCGGATTCCAATTCGGCGACCGTCAAAGTTGGATTCAACAATGAGTGGTCGCATGTGGTAGATAGTTGCGCAAAAAAGTGTGGCTTTGGACAAGCGCTCGTTTGCAGCTTTCAACGGAGCCTTCGTACGCACGGTCTTCGACTTCGACGCAAACTCCGCCGGAGTATCCGGTTTCGGTCAACGTCGAAAAGAACTTGCCCCAATCGACATCGCCCATGCCAGGCAATTTGGGAGTGTGATACTCGTTGGGGTTTGCCAAAATGCCGACTTGATCCAAGCGATGCTGATCCACTCGGACATCTTTTGCGTGCATGTGGAACAGCTTGTCCGCAAACGTGCGCATCGGGGTAATGTAGTCCATCTGCTGAAAAATCATGTGCGATGGATCGTAATTCAACCCAAAATGATCGCTGGGGATATCTGCAAACATCCGCTGCCAAATGGCCGGGCTGTGCGCCAAGTTTTTACCGCCTGGCCATTCGTCATCGGTGAAAAACATCGGGCAATTTTCTATGCCGACTTTCACATTGTGGTCTTCGGCATGTTTGATCAGTGGACGCCAGATTTCTAAGAACCGCGGCCAGTTGTCGTCCACACTCTTGGTCCAGTCGCGTCCAATGAATGTGTTCATTCGTCCGATGCCAAGCTTGGATGCGGCTGTGATCACATCACGAATCTGCTGGACTGCATTTGCCGATTCGTCACTGTCACATGACAGGGCGTTGGGATAGTAGCCCAATCCACTGATTGCGACGCTGTAGCGATCAGACAATTCATGAATCTGCGCGATCTGGCCGTCGTCCAAGGTTGCGACATCGATGTGGGTGATGCCGGCGTAGCGTCGGGTCGATTTGCCTTTTGGCCAACACATGACTTCGACACACTTGTAACCAATGTCCGAAGCGGTCGCGAAGACTTCTTCTAATGACAAGTCAGGCAAAATGGCCGACACGAAACCTAATTGCATTGGATTATTCTCCTACGTCCGTCCAGCATTGTTTTTGATGGCTATTGAATATGGCTTCGCACAGCAGAACTTCGTGACGACTATCCAATCTCTCGACGAACAACAACTGTCTTT